>JARYMC010000052.1 GCA_029907305.1 Candidatus Thermoplasmatota archaeon | reverse complement strand
CCAATTAATCTGTTTGGTTCATTGGTGGAATTTCTGGACATAACAACATAAGTTATTTCACCGGCACGAAGGCATTGAACGCCTTTTTCCTTAGAAATAATTTTACAATTTGGTGGGATAATACTTGAAACATATACTAAATTACATTGTTCAATATCAGCGTCACGCAATGCTAACTCAAATGATTGCAGCTCGTGTTTATGTCTCCCCACACCTTTTGTGAAAAAAACTCTTTTTGGTACCATGTTTGAAGGAAAATATAATTTCAGATTATAAATATATCTATTATTTTTCTTCTTTGGGTTCTTCTTCTTCGTCTTGTTCCTCAGTTGATTCGCCTTTTACCTCTAGTTGTTTTTTCAGAAGAGTTTTCATCTGCTCCTGTATATCAACTTGTTCTGGCTCGTATGGTTCCTCTTCCTCAGGTTCTTCCTCCTCTTCATCTTCTTCGCGCATTTTTGCTAAGTCAACTGCAGTTTTCTCTTTTTTTGTTTTCATCTGCATCTTCAACAAATCACGCATTTGCTTTTGAATATCCACCTGTTGTCTTTGAAACTCTGTTTGTTCTTGTTGATAAGGTGTAATCACACTTTCTTGGACGAGGTTTTCGATAAGCTTTTTAATCTCTTTGTATGGGTAGACGCCATGGAGCTCATAATAACTTCTAGCCCTTGGTGTCTGCACCTCTTTGCCGCCACCAGCAAGCCCAAAAAGTTTAGCTTTTTTACCACCAATTTCAACGCCACCAGCTGCAAAAGTTTTATCGCTACCAAGACCAAAACCTGCTTGTGTGATAGGTATGATTGTACCAAAACCAAAAATCTGACCAAGTATACCTTGTTTAGCATTAATATCAGTTATTTTATCGTACCTGACAGTCCTCTCTTGTTTTGTAAATATGCCGCCTTTGAAAGCGATACGTAGATTTGAGATGATGTATTTATGTGATCTTCTATATAGCTCAACGATCAAAAAACCAACAATAGAAGCAGCGACAGAAAACACAGGGATAAACAAGGCAGAATCCTTAAGCCAATTCTGCCACAACATTAAACCCACTGCACAAACAAAAACAGCGAGGTACATAAAAAAAACACTCCAACGTATAGCAATCAGTGATGCAACAACACCAAATAAAAGCATCACAAGCCCCCATGCTAATACAGGGAACCAATCGTTTCCACTGAACAATCCTTTCCAATCTGAGAAATTAACCAACCAATATACAACAACCCCCCATATTATCAAAAACAGGCAAAGTGATTGTAACTTCATAAATGAGAGTGGATGAGGCGAAAGTACTCTTTCAATATGTTCATTCTTTAGTATCTCTTCTTCGTTTTCTTTTTTCTTTTTTGTCATCCTCTTCCTCTGCTTTTTTTATGTCTTTCTTGGTTTTAAATCTATTGGTTTTATATTTTAATAGCAAGAAGGTAATTAAAACAGTGGATAAAATCATTACCATCAAAGAAACACTATTTGACATATTCAACTGATAAAAGAAAAAAGTTGTTCGCATTGTTAGGTAAGAAACAGGGATTGCTAAATACGGTAAAAAACTCCAGGGTCTTTGCAGTTCGTCCGTGTTTTTTATAAGAAATACTATTGCTTGAGTAATAATAAGTGAAATTATGGCTATTGTTGAAAGCCAACCTAAGAAAGAAAACAATGCGATGTACCATCCATGTTCAAGAAAAAAAGAGATATAAAATATTATGTATGCTATAACAAACAAAAAAACTAGATATAGGGGTTTACCGATCAGTAGGTTTTTGATGTTTCTTAGATCATATAACATATCGATTTTTTCTTTTTTTGTTTCGCCAATATAACTAGGTCGTATACCTAAACCTACTATTATCAGCAAAATGAAGAACCCGAAATGCACTGGATTCAGGAAATCTATATTAAACAAAAAGGCAAAGAATTTTTCTGAAAAACTGTAAAGATTTGTGCCAAAGTTTTGTAACCCTGATGAAAAAGATTCGTAGTAACCAGTTGTGAAGCTAAAAGCTGAAGGATTTATTATCAAAATGAAATATATCAACAATAATAAAGAAGGAATAAAGAAAGGACCAATGAAGAGGAAAGCGTTTGACACCCATTCAAACACTCCTTTTTTCTCTTTTTTTGGTGCGACTTTACCATAGTCTACACTGATAAAAAAATCTGATATCCCGCTTCTTGTAACTGTGTAACCAAGTGCGTGGCATATTGTTTGGTATAGTATCCCAAGGAAGTTAGTGAACCTGCATAATGGTTCATGTTTATGCCATATTTTTGATAGTATGTATCTCTGGCTTTCTATGAATAGTAGTTGGATGAACCAGAAAAGTAGTAGACCTAATATTGGTGCTAATGGTGCAAAAACAAACGTGTCAATTTGTGATCCCATCATGTCTCTCTCATTTTTTATGAATACGATTGATTTATATAAAATCTTATATTAGTGGAGAGAGTGTTAAAACAAACCAAAAAAATCATTTTTTTACTATTTTGTTTCCTCTACTCCTTCTTTTTTACTCTGTTTTGCTACCTCGTCAGTTATCTCTTTTTCTTTAATAATTTTTATATCCGGCAAAGATGCCTTCATCATTTGTATACCAATCCTAGCAACACGTCCTCCAGCAGCAACTAGTAAAAAAGCTATTGCTACCCAAATCAGTGCATTGAACATTGGAAACAGCAGCATCATTGTATCCTCAGGACTTGAACCAGATGCTCCCTGTGTTGTTTTTTCTTCAAGTATTTTGACAGGGATACCACCGCCACCTGTAAAAACACTGATTACTGTTGCTATTGTATATATCATTATGCATAGCCCAACAATTAATAGAATATAACCAACGAGTTTTTCATTATTGATTTTCATATACATTTTGCCTCCTTACCAACCATATAACCTTTTTTTTCATTATAAAACTAGCTAAATTTTTAATCATATATTATATAGATTTCTAGCTCGTTGCCCATATAGTCATAGGCTTTCCATGAGTTTTCATTGAAAGGGCTTGCAACAATAATATGTATTTTACCAAATCTATCGAAAAGATCCAAATCCGCTTCCGAAGGTATTATGAAAGATGACGGGTGGCTATGTACGGTTCCAACAATACTATAGTCAATAGGTAACATGTGCAACTTAAAGATCGCATGAGAATCACCAGATATAGTACCAGGTAAAATAATAATCTCACTTATAGTATCCTTAGATGCTTTATCCACGCGTAGTAAACCACCGAATTCTCTAGGATAATTTGATTTAGACGCCTCTAAAATTAGTTTCAAACACTTATGCGTAATCCTCCATTTTTTCTGAGACGGCGAAATTCTCTCTCTTCGTTTAAAAAACCTCATTTTTTTATCGCACCAGCTTTAATCTGACCATCTGATAGAAACTTTCACCAAATCTAACAAAATTTGCTTTCTTCTCAGAGCCAGTAACAACTATGTCATCATCGGTTGTAACATTCTGAGAATAATTTCCATCGATAACAAGCTTAGATTCTTTTGTTTGCGGTAAAATCTTTACACTAATTTTTTTCTCAAGTGGCACGACCCATGGGCGGGCAGACAGTCTAAAAGGAGCTAGAGGGGCGATAACCATCGCGTTTACAGATGGATCCATTATAGGGCCACCAACACTCAAAGCATAGCTAGTTGAGCCAGTAGGCGTAGCAATTATTATACCATCTGCACCAAGTGTCTCAAAAAGTTCTCCTTCAACAAAAAGCTGAAGATACATTATCTTAGAAATACGAGCTGTTTGAACAGTCACCTCATTTGTAGCATCAGGGAGACGTTTGCCATCAACAGTAATCTTTAGTTTGGCTCTTTCCTCTATATTGTATTTCCCTTCAATAACTTGTTTTAAACCACCAATCGCATATTTTGATTCAACCTCTGCTAGAAAACCCATGCCACCTGAGTTAATGGCAAAAATCGGTTTCTCTACAGCCTGCAGAGTCCAAAGTATTGTACCATCTCCGCCGATTACTACAACAACATCTGATTTCTTGTTAATCTCTTCAAGCGAATAACCTTTTAAATTCATTTCTTTTGCGAAATTTTTTTCAGCAAAAACCTCACCGTTTTCCTTCAAAAAATCATAAACATCCTTTGCTAACGAGACAGTATTTTTTGCGCCAGGTTTACATACAAGACCCCACTTCATAATAAAACCCTCTATACAGTTGCTACTTTTATAAGTGGTGCTAACCTTTTTAAAAGCGACGGGTGTTTTAAAACCAATGCTTTCACAAGACTCAATGTACTTATCTCATCAAAATTATAGTCTTTAAGCGAGTCAGCTAGCATATTAAATGTTTTATCATCCATATCAAGCATTATCTCTTTAACAACATAGTTTCTCTTTATTTTTTTACCAAACGCTTCTTTCCAACGGTTCTCATACTCCATTAGTGTTTCTTTGCTAAAATCCTGTTTTTCTACAGCTTCACCTATCACTTCTCCAGCTATTTTCCCTCCCTCAAGACAATGTGTTAATCCACCACCAGTTATGGGATCAACATGTCTAGCAGCATCACCAACTAAAACAAGATTATCCCTTATTGTTTCAACTGGTAAAGAAACAGGTACAGCACCTGCCAAGAAACGCAATGGTTTACCTTTCTTTAATTCAGGGTGAGCATCAATGAATTTATCAAGAAGTTTTTTAGCCATACCAGGTTCACTTAGGCTAGCTAATACTCCTATTCCTACGTTAGCAACATCTTTTCCCTTTGGGAAAACCCAGACATATCCACCAGGTGCAATTTTGTTTCCAAGATAAAAATCACAAAAACCTTCGTTGCATTCAACTCCCGCTAATGTGTATTGGGCGCATGTCTCAAGATCAACAGGCTTCAAAATCGTATTAATACCAGCCCATAAACCAACTTTGGATTCAACGCCATCAGCACCAACAACAACATCCGCTTCAACTTCAAACACATCATCGAAATGTTTAGCCTTCACACCCTTAATCCTATTTTTTTCTTTTATGAGACCAAAAACCTGTGTGTTCATCTGGTATTCTACACCAGCTTTAATTGCTCTTCTAGCAAGCTCCTGATCAAAAATATCCCTATAAATTACGTAACCTGTTTCGTTACCAGCTTTATCAGCTGAAAGCTTAACCATGGTACCATCAGGGGAAAATATGCGTGCGCCATCCATCCTACTAGCTATCCAACGAGTCCCCTCAAGCATATCCCATTTGTCTATCTTACGACTGATACCCTCGCCACAGAGAACAGGTACACCAACCTCTGCCCTTCTCTCCAAAACAAGGACCTTAGCGCCAGCTTCTGCAGCGAAACGAGCAGTAATACTACCAGCAGGTCCGCTACCCACAACAACAACATCATATTTCATGACTATTAAACCTCCTGACTAACAGCACCAACAGGGCAGGTTTTCACACATATAGAACAACCTATGCACTCCTCCTTGTTAACAAAAGCTTTACCACTGCACCACGTAATAGCATCCTGTGGGCAAACAGAAATACAACCGCAACAAGCAAGACATTTACTGCTATCAACCTTGGCTTTAGGCTTTACCATCTGATTCACCCGTTGTTATACCTGAGGCTATAAGATGCGCCACCCTTATGGGCTCTGGTATGACACCCCTTATCGTAGAAATCTTTATTATTTCTTTTGCCTCATCTATAGACAAGCCAACACATTTAACATAAATAGGGTTGTACATAGTTTTAATTTCGTGGAGTTTTCCTTTTTTCATTAGATCCAGTCGTTCTTTCCAGTCATCAAAATTTTTTTTCAATGCCTTTTTTATCATCTCAAAATTAGGTTTATCCCTAGTGACTGTTATAACTGGTAGATTTGTAGCAGAATATACCTCGTCGATGTCAACTACATTGAAGCCACCGAGAGCAATTCCATCAAGCAACATAGCCTTCAACTGTTTTTTATGCCGCGTACTCTGTATCATCTCTTTACAAACAGGTGTTGCATCAGATCCATCAACGGCCACCTGGTTCCTCAAAACACACTCAAGATATTCGCCACCACGCATCACAACACCAATTACCGTCGTATACTTTTCAGTAAATGTGAATGGTGAATCATCAACACCTAACAAACGGATTTGTTGTTTCATCAAACAAAATAAAAACCAAGGTATTCTAATAATGTTTTCGACAAAAAAAATTTTTTGTTAAAATCCTACAGCAAAGGTAAATTTCCAGTGACCTGATCTATCAGATTCTCTGGAGCAGGTCCAATTCCTAAAACCGTTTTTGTACCAGCAGGTATCTCAGTATGACCCGCATCAACAACAAGATACGTTACAATCCTCAGCTGCTCAGCTTTTTCTTTAAGCGGATAAAAATCCTGTTCACAATCAACTCTCACAACAGCTTTTTTCCCACCCTCACTCTGCCATTTTGTAAACCACTTAGAATTAGTTTTTTTTGTTTCTAACGCACATGCAACAGCAGCATGAGCAACCTGTGCAGCTAGTTTACCTGGTGAAAGATTCAAATCTTTCCTGGTAACAATCACCATTTTGTATTCAAAGTTCATCTACTTTACCTTCTGCATTTTCAGAATGATCTATTTCATGAAAAGATTCTTTTTTCCATTTCTCTCCTAGTTCTTCGGCTTTATCAAAGTCAATCAATCCTTTTACCAGTAAAGTTTTTTCCATTTCTTCCACATGTTTAAGTGGTACACCCAGATATCTACTACCCACTTTCACTATCATTATATCATCGTTTACAGCTACACTTTCACCGATTTTGTTTCCCTTAGCATCTACAACAAAACGACACAACAAACCATTCTTTTTGTATTCCTTTTTAATTTGTTCCTCACTTTTCTGTTTTTTATTATTAAGGAACAAAAATATGGTAACTTCTACTGCTATTATGAGTATTAAAATGCTAGTAAACAGCACGTTCAATTCCACAGCCAAGGTATCTGCGATTCTATTATAAATCTTTGGAATATATGCCAAAATTACTAAAACATGGAAAAATATGATGTTGCAATAGTTGGCGGTGGGCCCATAGGCGGGCAAGTAGCTAGACAAATAGTGAAAGCAGGATACAAAGTAGCGTTATTCGAGGAGCACAAGCAAATAGGTGAACCACTTAAATGCGCAGGGTTGATAACAACACGCCCTCTTAATTTAACTAATATACCTGAGAAAATTGTTGTACAAAACAAAATCAGAGGTGCAAACATACATTCACCATCAGGACACATTTTAACAATTGGTGGAGACAAAGTTCATGCAGTTGTAATAGACAGACCACTTTTTGATAAAGAAATAATACAAAGTTCAGTTGATGAAGGAATAGAGGTTTTTTTAGGAAATAAAGTCATCTCAGCAAAAAAACAAAACAAACATGTTGAATTAAAAACAAACCAAAATATCAACATACAATGCAACTTGTTGATCGGCGCAGACGGACCTTTTTCGAAGACTAGGGAATGGTTTAATTTACCAAAACCAGCAGAGTTTTTAAATGGAATCGGCGCAGAAATAACAGGTACAAATCTAAACCCAAACTATGTAGAAATCTTCGTCGGAAAAAACATAGCACCAGGATTCTTTGCATGGATAATACCAACCAACAAACAAGGCACAGAAGCAAGAATAGGGCTCTGCATAAACCAAAACTTACCATACCCACCAAATTATTACTTCTCAAATTTCTTAAAAAACAAAAACACGGAACTGTATCTAAAAAACACAAAAATCATTAGAAAAACAGGAGGAACAATACCCTTAGGATTACTGAGGAAAACAACAGAATCAAACATTATGATAGTTGGAGACGCCGCAGCACAAGTAAAACCCACCTCAGGTGGTGGAATATACACAGGTTTACTATGCGCAGATTACTGCGCTACAACAGCTATAGAAGCATTACAGAAAAAAGATTTCACTAACAAAATTTTGAAAAAATACAACAAAATATGCAATGACAAAATCGGTAAAGAACTAAAACTCGGCATGAAATTCAGAAAAATTTTTAAGAACCTCACAGACGAACAGTTAGACAACTACATAATAAAATTCCAAGACACAAAAATCATACAGACCATATCGAAATATGGTGACATCGACTACCCATCAAAACTAGTAAAACCTCTTCTAAAAAACATACCTTCTCTAATAAAGTTTTTACCGAAGATAATCAAAAAATAATTTTTTTATCTAGATGAAGGCGGCGGTGGCGGAGGCACATAATAATCCTGTTCCTCATAACCTCCGAACTCTTTCTCCTCCTCTTCTTTTCTAGCCTTAACTCTTGGTTTCTTGCCACCAAACCTTCTTTTTCTTCTAATGACAATTATTACTACAATTAAAATAACGAAGATGATCAAACTAAGAATACAAGGCATAAGTATACTGAGCATAAACAATGGCGAAGGAACCATTTTACATGTTACCATAGTAGATGCACCAGATTCATCTTCATCAAAAGTAGTCTCTAAATAATATCTACCATCTTCAGTTTTACCTAAAAACGCTTTACCCGATGGATCATCATATTCTACAGAAGATAACCCCTTCGGGAAAACAATCCTATACGTAACTTTTTGATTCTCCTGACCAACAAAATTAAAAATCAAATTAGAAAAATCAAACGCCGGAGGCGAAAAAGAAACACCCAAATTAACAGAATAAGAACTATGAGCATATGAAACAACCTTAATCGGCAGATCATCATCCATTCTACTTATATCCTTATCCCATACCAGAGATCTATCAAACTCTCCTCTATCACTACGCCCATCAACTTTTAAACCAGTTAACACACCAGATAGTAAGCTATTAAAAAGCTGCTTTTTGCTGTTTAAAAAATTATTTACATCATCTGAGGTAAACACGTTTTCCTCAATACACAACCTTATCGCATCTGAGTTCAGATATTTTATTGATATCTGCTTCGGTAAATAAAATTCAGATGGGAGAGTTATAACACTACAATTTTGCTCCTCCTCTAAATACAATCCAAGCAATAGTTCTGTTTTTCCTGTAAAAACACTAAACAAATTCAGATCTGTACTACCTAACTCAATTTTTACTATGGTTTCTATTTTCTCTTCATTATACTCTGGTCCATCTGAATCAATTTTACCGGATATTGGTTTGCTAGAGTTCCATCTGTATATGTTTTCTCCATCTAAAGTAACGTTGTTCGGTAAATAGAATAAACCAGTGTAAGGGTAACCTATTTCATTTAGTTTATCACCAAAATTGATGTCTGTTGAAGAGATGTTTGCTTTCGCACCAGCTTTACTTAACCCAAAAAATACTCTACTTGGTATGTTACAAATCTTGAGATTTATATCACTATCTATAAACTCAGCTTTTACCGGTGGGTCATCATCCATATTTACTGTGTCATATGGTACTAAGCAGTTTGTTGTCGTATTAAGATCCCAATTGAATACCATATCGAGTGTTTGGTTTAAAGACGAACTTTCAATTTTTGATATCACCTTATCTTTTAATGGGGTGATCGTCGTCTCATGTATTTTATCCCATGAGATAAACTCGTTTTCTACAAATAATCTGATACCATCCGCTGGCAAAAAATTTAAGTTAGTTATAAAAGCTGGTAAAACGTTGTATTCACTAATATCTATAGTTTTCATTATAATTTTTGTTTTTAAACTAGTTTTTTCTATGTTTCTAGTGTTTAGCTCAAATTCTAGCTTAATGTCTTCAGTTTTTGGAATGGTTGGTGTAGACTCATATCTCTGAATTGTCATCTTAGCCAATCTACTATTTTGTGTTCCGTCACTGTTTTTTACTTCCCATCTTATTTTATTACCTGATACACTTCCGCTTGTGAAGGGACAATATAACGAGGCTGGTAGTATAATCGTATAAATATTGTCCCAACCCAATTCAGCTTGTAAATTTATATCATAATTTACTTTGGCACCCATGTTTAATACGCCATTTAAAAAATTGTAAGCATTTACTATTTGTTTCATACCAAAAAAGGCTGAGCTTAGATTCACTGTAAAACTGTTATAAAACTTATCATTTTCATATGTTGGTAAAACATTTGAAGCAGAGATAACAGCATTCTTGTTAGCTTTAGTTGTATTAAACGTTTTAGTTATAGTATTATATAGCATTATTTGTAACTCATGTTTTATAGCGCCAAGTAACTCTTGGTTGCTGCTTGCTATCGTTTTTATATCATTCCGCGTGTAGACGTTTTCACTCCCACTTAAAGTTAGTTTGTTAACAATAAAATCTACGTTAATTTTGAAATCAGTTGCACTTATCATTTCGATATTAAAATTTGCATCTATATCATTCCCTATAACATCCTCTGCATATACAAGATTGTTTATGGGAAATATCGCTAATATCAAAAAAGCTAATGCCATTATGCATATTATTCTAGTTAATTGCATTACACCCATATCCTAACTTTAATAATTAAACATATGTCATTATAAAAACTTTCTCACGAAAGGAGTGTTGCCCGCAAATTCATTCTTTCTCCTTATTTAGTGCATGCAATTCCATAATACAAATCTGCATAAAACCTCCA
>JARYMC010000051.1 GCA_029907305.1 Candidatus Thermoplasmatota archaeon | reverse complement strand
TTACATGGTTAGCAACTTTTGGGTTTTATCCTTTTCTTGGCACATCCCATCTAATAGGAAAAAATGAATGTTTTTTTCTTTAATTATTTATTTCGGGATGAAGCCATGGTTAAAGAAAAAAAAATGATATATGGATTATCATCTTGGTGAGGTAATAATGAATAGAAAAGTTACTACAGCAGTTGTAGTAATCATCACATTTATCATTATATTTAGTATTGGTTGTGTTGAGGATCAGAAAAGTAAGTCTAGGAACATGAAACTGTTTAGTTCTGCTTTCAGAGATGGAGAAACAATCCCATCTAAATATACGTGTGATGGATCTGATGTATCTCCACCTTTATCTTTCAGCGATGTCCCGGAAAACACCAAAAGCCTTGCGTTAATCATGGATGACCCAGATGCACCAATGGGAACATGGATTCATTGGCTGGTTTGGAATATACCTGTAAACAAGACAGTTATCGAAGAAAATGAAGGGTTAAAGTTCCCACAAGGCTTAAATGATTTTGGTAAAATAGGTTACGGTGGACCATGCCCGCCATCTGGAACACATAGATATTATTTTAAACTCTATGCGCTAGATACAATGCTTAATTTAAATGAGGGGGCTAAAAAAGAGCAGCTAGTGTCAGCTATGTCAGGGCATATAATAGAGGAAACGCAGCTGATGGGGAAATACAGTAGATGAATAAATTTTATCTTTTTTCAAACCATTTACAATCTTGTGGGCAATTAAGAAAACTTGTTAGTTTATCTAGATCACAATGTGGTTCTCTCAAAATGTTTTGATTTATCTTGTTCATATCAACAAACAGTGATTTTTCCCAAGTGAAATGTTTACAGTTTATTTTTACATGCATATGAACATATAAAATCTTGGGTTGTTTAGAAAGTTTTTCAACATCTTTTTATACCATGAATATTTGTTATAGTCTTTATGGAAATGACTGTGATCCCGGAGCTGGAAGAAACACTTCAATCCTGGAAGAAGAAAAAACAGAAACAGAGTAAAAAAGAAGAAGAGAAAGAGGAAAAAGAAGAATAGTAATTTATTTCCATCTTTTAAAAAGAGAATGTTCTATTCTTAGTTGGTCTAATATTTTGCCGACAACAAAATCAACTAGTTCCTCTATTTTTTTTGGTTTATGATAGAAACCAGGCATAGCAGGTAAAATAGTTGCACCAGCTTGTTTTGCGGAAAGCATGTTCTTAATACCAGGTAAATCCAAAGGGGTTTCCCTTATAACAAGAATAAGTTTTCTTTCTTCTTTCAAACAACAGCTAGCAGCACGTGAAATAAGCGTATCACCATAGCCGTTAGCGATCGCAGAAAGTGTTTTCATGCTACATGGAGCTATAACCATTGCATCTAGTTTAAAAGACCCGCTAGCAGGAGCAGCAAACATATCTGAGTTTTTATAATAAAAACTGGCTTTCTTTTTTATTTTATCATACGTATAGTTTGTCTCATGTCTGATGATTTTTTTTGCATCCTCTGAAACAATCAAATGAACTTCATTACCTGATTTAGCTAGTTCTTCTAGTAACCTTATACCGTAGATGCTACCTGATGCACCGCTGATTCCAACTAAAATTTTCATGTAAATTTATTCCTCAATAGCTTTTATTATCCTAGTAAGTGCTTTTTTTAAATCTGTTTCTTCCTCCAAAGTGGTACCTGTCACAATGATATCTGCACCAGCCTTTGCTTTCTCACCAGCAATCTTAGCGTTTCTTATGCCCCCGCCAACAACAAGTGGTATATTGATGTTTTTTTTGACAGATGATATCATCTCATTTGGTACAGGGGTTGGTGCACCTGAGCCTGCCTCGAGATAAAAAAAGCTCATGCCAAGATACTGGGCAGCAAGTGCGTAACCAACAGCAGTCTCAATGTCATTTCTCTTAATCAAATCAACCTCACCGACTTTACCAGCAGTCATACCAGGCTCAACAATAACATAACCCATAGAAATAGGCTCGATACCAGAGTGTTTTACAAAAGGAGCACCTTTTACATGCTCGCGTATAACATACCCAAGGTTACGAGAATTTAACAGACTCATGAAAAAAACCGCGTCAGCATATTTACTCAAAAATTTTGCGCCAGATGGAAACAAGATAACAGGTAGCTTAGATTGTTTTTTGATTGCTTTAACTGTTTCATCAACCTGATCCTGAGACAAGAGAGTAGAACCACCAACCATTATAGCACTACTACCAGCTTCTGTAGCAGTTTTTGCAATAGAACCAGCCTCCTCAGGGCTCTGCTTATCTGGGTCTAAGAGAGAGAAATGCAAAGGTTTTTTCTTTGCCTTCCTAACAATATCCTGAGCTATAGTCATCTGAAACAGCCCTAAACAAGAACATGTTTTAAATGTTTACGTTAAAGGAGACTATCCTCTTAACCAACTCGTTATTACAAGCAGCTATAACACTGGTACACTCATCAAGGCTAAGAGGCATATCCAGAGGTGCCCCTCGCGCATTTGTCACAATACCACCCGCCTCACGTACAACAAGAGTAGAAGCAGCAATATCAGTAACACGAAGATACTCACGACCAACAACATAGAAATCCAACGCACCAACAGTAACCATACACATCTCCAAAGAAGCACAACCCAGAGACCTTACATAATCTTTCTGAGCCAAAGAAAGAGTGAGTTTATCAAAATTTTTACCAAGAGCAAGAGATGAAAGAACATCTTTATCAGGATAATCAGGTACACAAACACGTTTTTTATTAAAAAAAACACCATGCCCTTTCTCTGCAATAAAAACATCACCAGTAGGAATACTCTTTACTATACCATATTCCACATCACTAAGCATAGATTTACCTACACCAAGAGAAACAGAATAAAGAGGTATCCCTCTGCAAGCATTACGTGTACCATCAACAGGATCCAAAACAAAAACATACCTACCACCATTATCGATAAAACCAGCTTCCTCACTCAAGAGATCCACCTTAACATCTGATTTCCCCAAAACATCCAATGCTACATCTTCAGCGATTTTATCGACATATTTCGTAGGAGTACCATCAGCGCCTACACCAATTTTAACACCAAGTTTATGAAACTCAGTTGAACATGATCTCCTAACCTTTCTACATATTTTATCAACGATTTTATTAGCCAATAATTTTATTTCTTCATCCATAATAAAACCTACACATTTATACCCAAATAAAAGAGCAACCAGCCTACATACAAGGTAATAACAATCATAATCAAAGCAGCGATAACAACCCCAATAAAAATCGTAAATAGGGATTTAGAAAACTTCAAACCAAAAAGATAAGCTATAAGCGCACCAGTCCAACCACCAGTAAAAGGCAGCGGCAATGCTACAAAAACCAGCAAACCCAGATACTCATATTTTACTATCTTATTGTTTGCCCTTCGTCTTGTTCTAGCAAAAAGCCAATCCATGATTCTCACCCAAAAACTGTAACGCCGTAAAAACCTCTCAACATGCTGAAAAAAAAGTAGTATAAACGGTATCGGCAACATATTACCAGCAACAGCCAATGGAAAAGCCTGCCACCAACTCCATTGCAACTCCAACATAGCATATGGTAAAACATACCTTGCCTCAATCCACGGTAACATAGAACCAAAAAAAATCTGAAACCATCCGGGAAACATATCAAACATAATTATTACCCGCCAACAAACTTACCAAAGCCTTTTACACCTAACATCTCATTTTCTTCTATAAGTTTTTCACCACGCACAAAAACATAATCTGGGAATATAGCAGGTCGACCCTCGAATGGTGTCCAGCCACATCTAGAATGAAGACTCTCAGATTTAATTTTACAAACTTTCTTTAAGTCAACCACAATAAAATCAGCATCTCTACCAAATTCTATTTTACCCTTTGGAATGTTCATTAATTCAGCTGGTTTCTCACAGAGAAGCGAAACTAATCTCTGAAAAGACAAAAACCCTTTTTTTACCATATATAAAAACATTGGAAACATGGTTTCCACACCAGGTAGTCCAGATGGGACTGCATCAAATTCTTTTTCTTTTTCTTCAATAGTGTGTGGCGCATGATCGGACTCAAGAGTATCGATTAAACCGTCTTTAATGCCATCAAACAAAGCCTCTCTATCAAAACTGGTTCTAAGAGGAGGATTCACCTTATAATAAGAAAAGGGTTTTAGATCATCTTGTACTGTAAACAACAGATGATGAGGAGTAACACCGCAGCTAATGTTTTTTGAACGGTTTTTTAACAACCTTAATCCCTCAATTGATGAAAGATGACAAATATGAATCCTCGTATTCATCTCCCCACATGCTCTTAGTATGTTAATTATAGCTGTTTCTTCACACACAGCAGGACGAGAATTCATATGATCCAAAAGACTATTTTCCCTAAAATTATGCTTAGTCAAACAATCATCATCCTCCGCATGAATCAAAACAGGTTTATTTGTAGATCTAATTCTATCAAATGCCTCTTTTAGATTATTAGAATCTAGCTGCAAAGAGTTAGTAGTACCACCAAGGTATATTTTGAAACCACAACATTTTTTTGCTAACTCTTCAACATCTTCTATGTTACTATCTATGAGACCAGCATAAACACCAAAATCCACATAAGATTTTTTACCAGCTGAAACAACTTTATCATCTATAGTCTGTATAGTTGTCGTCTGCGGAACCGTATTCGGCATATCAAAAACACATGATACACCACCATATGCCGCAGCCATAGTCCCAGTAGAAAAATCCTCTTTATGAGTCAAACCAGGATCCCGAAAATGAACATGAACATCTACACCAGCGGGTAGTATGATTCTCCCTTTGAAATTATAATGCTCATCCCCTTTCAATATCTTTCTGATAACAGATATTCTACCATCAGTAACACCTATGCAGCACTGCTCAAAATTTCCATTGATATAGACTCTGCCCTCAAAGGTCTGATCCATCCAATTTCTTCTCCCTTATTTCTCCATTTGGTTTTATTTCTGTGAATATCTGGCCACTAAACCTTGATATTTTTGTGTTCTTATCAAACCATGCATCAGGCATCAAACCAGCCTTCATACAAGTATGTGATAAAAACTCTTCTTTATCCCAACCCTGCTCAACCGGAACCTGAGGCAAAAGCAAACCTTTAAAAAAACCCTGCTCGACAATCAAACCATCCCTGCCAATAACAATTTCTTTAAGATAATCCTGTGGTTTATTTACTTTAATCAATTCAGGTTTTGTTAAAATAGTAACCTCAACAACTATACTATCAAGCTCATCTTCACCTAAAGGAGGGAAACGAGGATCATGTGTCGCTGACTGCGCTGATTCAATTATAGCATCTTTCAATGGCATAACCGGCAAAGGTACACCTATGCATCCCCTGAGATCATGCTCAGGGAATGTATGGATTGTGACAAAAACCCCAAGTTTCTGATTAAAAACTTCACCTAAATCAGAAGTTGGTGTTTCTCGATTTTTAACAAACAACTCTATAGTTTTTCTGGCAAATTGAACAGCTTTTACACCATCATCTTGACTTAACATAATGAAAAGTATTTACTATGTCATTAAATAAAATTTGGTTAAGATTTTTTACCTAACCATCATTTTTTGATTTTTATTCTATTTCCTTCACCAGATCGATATCAAATGTTTTAACAGTTTCATCAGGCAATATCACGAGTTCGCGACTGAAAGTATATGTAACATTCTTACCACCTTCTAAAACAGTTTGTTCAACAGACACATTATATGTACCAGGAGCCAGTTCAACGATGTAACGTCCTTCCTCATCTGATTTTGCTGAATTATAAACAGCAGTATTGTTTTTAACAGACATGTCTTTTAGGAAATCAATGCTAATGTTTGCAACATTTATACCATCACACTTTGTGACACCATTTACAGTAACTGATTCTTTTTTGAGGGAGATATCAAAGTTTCTAGTGCCCTCTCCAATCCTTAATGTTAAATTACCAGCAAAAGAATACAAGAGTGTCTGCCCTTGTTTTTTACTAACTGAAACATTATAGCTGCCAGGAGATAGTTCAACAGTATACGAACCGTTTTCATCAGATTTTACAGATTTCTTTTCAGCTGTGTTGTTTTGTACAGATTCATCTGGCAAGAAATCAATAGAAACTTCATCTATATTTGTTGTTCCATATTTAGTATGACCACTTACTTTAACAGGTTTTAAACCAATTGAAATATTGAGCATTGTGGTCTTATTTTCTTCTAATGTAACCTTTTCGCTTCCGATATAATCAGGCTGTTTGGTTACATTAATGATATATTGACCATAAACTAGTTGAGTGAACTTGTAGCGACCATTTGAATCTGTTTTTATTGTATCAACAAAAATATGGGCAATTGTTTTTCCATCGAATCCGATTTTATTATAAGTAAGATCTACTGCCACATCTGACATTTCTTCCCCTGAGTCGTACTCATTGTTTCCATTCTTATCATAATAAACAGTTCCTTCTAAAGCAGCATCTTTTGGTTTTGAAATATTGTAGTAGGTGCCACCTGGGAGAAGTTTTGCTAGGCCATCATGGATTATAAAACCTTCTTTGGTTTCTGCCCTAACAATGTACAAGCCGGGTGTTAAACCTGATTTATTGAAATAACCGTTTTCGTCAGTTGTTAGGCTAGCTCTTTCAATCGTAGTCTGACCGTTGTCCTGAAGCTCATGTAAAGTTACCTTTATACTCGGTAGAGGTTCATAAACAGATGAATTATATGCTGTATTGTTATCCTTGTTTAGATAAACATAACCTTCCACATTTGCTGGGTCAATAGATATATTTAGAAGACGGTTGTAGTTAGTGGATCTTCTCATAGCATCATCATCAGATATAGGGAATAACATTGGGTCTGAAGTGCTATTGAAAGAAATATTTTTAAGTATAACATCGTCTCTGAATGATGCGTATCTGCGAACCTGAAGTTTAGCACCAGCAGGGGCTATCAAACTAAATTTACCATCAACAGTGGAAGTTGAATCATGATCAATTGGAATAGTGGTATTGTAATGATCTAAATCCTTTTGAACAACTACTGTCGCATCTAAAGGATTACCCATAAACGTGACGGTACCATTTATGTAGGCTCCCTCGTAATATTTGGCTATAATCACTGGAACCTTATTTGTGTAATATACACCCTTTGTTATGTTTGATGCGTATTCAGCGCAGAAATGCCTCATATTTATGCAAGGTAGCTGGTAATTTGGCTCGCTCTTACTACCTGACTCACCTGATGATGGGCCTATGTATGTTCTATAGAACATTGTATCAAAGTAAGCGTCTTTGTATATCGGTTTTGTATTAGTAATTGCTATATCTTTCCTTTGATCTGCAGACATCTTCTTGATCTCATCATAGGACCATTCATCAGTAGACCCCTTTGAACCATCAGAGTTCACATGATAACCAGTATACAATACTTTCTCAAAATCATCCTCAGGGTTACCATTTGCTCTTCCACTTACTAGCAAAAGACTTTTATCTGCCAAGAAACCAAATATGTTGAAAATTTGTTTATCATAACCCTCTACACCATAATACCTAATACTATACCCAGTAGCATCCTGAAGTTTGTGGTAAAGCCAAGTAATACCCTCATCATCTAAATTATCAATAAGAAGTTTTGTAACATCATGATAAACAGCATTAGTAGGCCACTGCGCACCAACTCTCCATTCTTTACTAAGCTCCTCATTGTACTCCTCACCAATAGGAGCATCATAAGACGGCGAGATAGTTGGATCCTCAGTCCAATTTACCACTTTAGACGAGTTTATCGGACCAAGAGAATTGTTTAAAATCTGGACAACCTCCTCAGAGAGCTTACCATTATTATCTTTAAGATTACCCTCAAGTAATCTCACTATCCAAACTGAAACAGCCTCCTCCTCACTAGTAGCAGTATGGAAATTGGCAGCAGGAGGTATACCATTCTGGAAGTTATCAGCCACAGTAGGATGAGCACCGACAGCAACTTCATAGAAACCATAGTCCCACCATGAAATAAACGCAGGTCTCTTGGTAGGATCCTGAATATGAGTATCTTGTTTATTAAGCCAGTTATATGCATCAACCCAATAGCTCTCTTTACCATGACTTAAACCAAAAGCATTACATGGAAAATCACCAAAAACCTCATTCTTCTTATTAGCAGGAACTGCCGCATCTAAAGCAAGATACGCATTAGGTAAAACAACCAAGAAAACAACAAAAAGAACACCAAATATGTGAAGAACTTTAACCCCACGTCTTATACCATGTAACCCACCACCAGCGCTCCTTATATTACGAATCATCTGCTTATAATCAATCCTATCAATAACCATCCATACAACAAAACCACACAATATAGCAACCACAGGAACTAAATCATTTAGAAAACGACCAGCTGTGCCAAGAAGCCACATATCAACAAGGAATAAAACTATTATAAAAAGGTAATCCCTACGTTGCTTATCCTTATAATACCTATAAATCAAAAACACAAAACCCACCCAAGCTATCCAATAAAGAGCAGGACCAAAAGACATAACCGTAGTACTAATAGTAGAAGTCGACGCCTCAGCAATAGTCATCGACACCTTATCACCATAAATTCCACTACCATACAGAATATTTGAAATCTTAGATAAAGATGATACCAAAGGTATAACAGAAGAGATTTCTTCTATGAAATAAAGAAAGACTAAAGCAAAGATACCTACGCCAAAAATAATTGGTAATGAAATAGTCCATGGTATTTTTTTTCTATAAAAAATATAATACAACAAACCAAAAGCACCTACACCTATACAATAAAGTAGAAGTAAGTTTCCTCTAGAACCACTCACTGAAGTTGAAGTAACCGGAAGAGAAATTAAATAACCCACCAAAAAAGCAATAAATGTAGTTCTAACAACATTTATATCTGTTTTATTTAAGAAAATATCTATTAAAATTTGTATAACAGCATATACACTTATAATAGCATAAAGAAATTGCCCCTCAACCCAGACCATAGACAAAGCACCAAGAGACACACCTGCTAAAATAGAATACATTATACACTTGAATGTATCTTTTTCTTTTATACCCTTTATTACAAATAAAAATGCCAGGAAGTACAGTAAGAGGTTTAGAGAATCGTGGTCAAATAACGAGTAGGATGAACCATGCCCTGAGCCAAGATGGATAGGTATCAAAGCAATGAGAAATGCTGCAATAAGACCCGCTTTTTTATTGAAAAGCGTTTTACCTATGAAATAAACAGGGAACACTAGTAAGGCACCAAATAATGCTGGTACAAACTGCATTGAATACCCCACTGCATCGATTTCATTCATAAAAGGTAATAGTAATCTGCTAAACGCTATAGCCATCATATTCAATAATGGAGGACGACCGCCACTTTTACCAATAGGATAATCAAGGAGCGGATCTTTGTTGGTATAGAATTGATAATGCCCTTTGTTTGCCCCAAAAAAAGTTTCATTTACAATTCTCATATTGTAGTAAGGGTCAGGACCTGACAAATAAAATTTGTCTAAAGATGTCCCATCTGGGTTGTATGATATCCCAGATGTTATATTAAAATATGAATTTAAAAACAAAACAAGCAAGAATATGAAAATCAAAGAAGCAGCTGCCCATAAATTATCCTTTTTAAATGTAAATAACTTTTTCCTAGGCTTTATATCCTCTATAGCATGTTTTGGTTCAACAAGGTTTGTACTACGGAGCTGTGCTCTTTTTCTCATAGTTTCACCATGAAATAATTCACACTCGTAAATCAATGGTCTTATAAATAACTTATCTAAAAGAATTGATTGATTATAGGGATAATAGTAAGCGCGAGATACATGGTGCTATTTTGACTTTGCTGAAATCACTTTTAATGGTATCAGTTGAAATGATTTCATTACAGCCTGCTGAAACAAGTTTTTTTATAGCATCACCAGCGAATAAACCATGAGTGCATGCCACTAAAACTTGTTTAGCACCTTGTTTTTTTAGTTCTTTTATTGACTGAGCCATTGTGCCACCTGTTGAAATAATATCATCTATTATAGCTGCTTTCTTGTCTTTTGCATCCAAATTCTTTGGTTTTATTTTAACTGTCAAACCATCAATACGAGTTTTTTCCATATAGTCAAAATCACAGCCTATGATTTTTGATGCTTGCTTTGCTCTGTCAAGCGCACCCTTATCTGGTGCGAGAACCATATTAACATCCTTCTCTTTGAGGTACTTTGCTATTTCTGGTACCGCAGAACAACTAAAAGCTGAAACCGAAAAAAAATCTAATATATGTTCCTTATGAGGATCAACAGTGATTACTCTATCAGCATTTTGACCGATGAGGTTTGCAAGAGCCTTAGCGCTTATTGGTTCTCCATTTTCAAATTTTTTATCCTGCCTACCATACCCCATATAAGGTAAAACCACAGTAATTTTATCAGCACCAGCCTCTTGCACTGCATTCTGAAGAAGAAACAATTCTATTATGTTAGGGTCAGGGTAAGTTGTCTGCACTATTATAACATCTTGCCCAGATATATCATCCATTATCCTCACATATAATTCATCATCTGGAAAACGCTTTGAAACAACTTTTGCCAGATTGACATTAAGTTCTTTTGATAAATCTTCTGCAACTGTTTTTGAGGCTGTTCCACCAACTACATACATATTTTACGATACTTTGAATGGAAAATGTGTTTTTAGGGGTTTCGTAATTTCGTGAGGTACTTGGAAATTATTTGTTGATGGAGGACATGTCACTCCTGATGAATGATATATGTTAACATAGAAACAATATAAGGAGGAACAACAATTAACTTCGCAGCACCCTATCCCCTCAGTACTTCGGAAAGTAGAAATTTATACTATTTTTTACTCTGCAACAACTCAACCTCATAAGACCAACAAACATGA
>JARYMC010000050.1 GCA_029907305.1 Candidatus Thermoplasmatota archaeon | reverse complement strand
ATCATGTTTGTTGGTCTTATGAGGTTGAGTTGTTGCAGAGTAAAAAATAGTATAAATTTCTACTTTCCGAAGTACTGTGTTTTACAAAAACAGATTTTAAATTAAAAAGCAGTTAAATAAAAAATTTTGATAAAATGAAAAGCTAGGGTATTTATGAGGCTGTATCAGCCATGAAGTGTATCCATATCGTACCAGTATGTAATCCTAATCCATCTACATTGATGCTTGGTATATCAATTGCTATCTGTACCCAGACGAAATCAGATGCATTGTCGATGGTTCTGCCCATTACACCAATTCCATAGGCGTTGGTGTTGTTAAGGGAGTATCTAACATGCTGTGTTTCATCCCAAGGAGTATCTATACTATAGATGCTCCTATTTGATACGTTGCTGCACATATTGTTGGGGTTATTATCACCTGGTGCAAGTGTCCATGCAATCGTGGTTGAACCATTTACAATAGTTCCATTATCATACATTAATACGGTGGTCGGATCATTTAGTGTATCATTAGCATTAACAGTTCTATTACCATGTAACCAAATTTTCATGTATGTATAATTCACAGATGATACGTTTATGTACATTATGTTAACTGGTACCTGTTCTTCATTAACTATGCCAAAAGCAGCTGAATATATTTTGTTTGTACCAGCACTCCAGTTACCGAAAGTTAGTTTGAGAGCAGCTGTACCATTTGGTCCATCTACCCTCAATACTCTTCCACCAGTGGTGTTATCTGAACCAATAAACCTTATATTAGCATCAGAAGGATGAACTATGTTATATTCATAACCTATTTTTGTCACAGCGTATTGTGTTGCTAATGTCATGTTCAAAACTAGTAGTAAAACGCCTAGTATCATCATTTTTCTGTTGAGTTTCATTTCCTTTCACCTTCTTCTCTTCTGTTCACCTACCACGATAACTGATATCGTGATACTATATGACATGTATATTGTTCTCTATTGACGGTATATAAAGTTATTGCGTGAAAACGTCAAAATGAAAAAACGACTATAATACGCATACAGATAAAATCAACAAAAAATTCCCCTAGATTCTCCTAACGTATTATATTATTACATATGATAAATACCGGATTCCCTCACAATAGAAGGAATAATACTTTCCCAAAACAAAGCAGTTATATGCAAACCATGAACACCCCTAATCTTTTTAACCTGCTCAATCAACTCCAAAGAAATCTCATAACCCTCTCTCATCTGGTCCTTAGAGTCCTTGATCCTATTAAAAATATCATCAGGTAAATCAACACCAGGAACATGAAACTTCATACGCTCAGCCATCTTAAGGGATTTAAGAGGAGTAACACCAGCGAGGATGTGAACCTTTTTATCTAAACCCCTAGAACAAACCTCATCCATCCAAGAAACAAACCTATCTAAATTAAAAACACTCTGAGTCTGAACAAACTCAGCACCAGCAACAACTTTTTTCTCCAGATGATCAACCATTAATTCACAAGGATCAGAAAAAGGATTAGCTGCCGCACCAATAAAAAACTCTGGTTTACCAAAAGATACTTCATCACCACTCTGAAAAACACCTTTATCCCTCATATCCCTGATTATCTTGATAAGCTGCACAGAATCCAAATCATAAACACCCTTAGAACCAGGATGATTACCAAAACACTGATGATCACCAGTTACACAAAGGATATTCCTAATACCCATAGCATCAGCACCAAGAACATCACTCTGAAGAGCAATCCTATTCCTATCACGACAAGACATCTGCATAACAGGCTCCAAACCCATACCCAGAAGTATACAACAACCAGCCATACTAGACATCCTTACAACAGCAGTCTGATTATCAGTAACATTAAAAGCATCAGCACAACCACGGAGCATCTCACCCTTTTCCCTAATCCTAGCAGGATCACAACCCTTAGGTGGACCTATCTCCACTGTAACAGCAAAACCTCTTTCAGACAAAGCCTTTTCGAGGTTACTCCTATAACCCATCTTAAAGTCTCCTATCAATACAAACAGAGTTGGACCAATCCTTAGGTTCCACAATACACTTAAGTTTATGCAAACGTCCCTTTTCTTTCAGATGACTAAAAATTTCACTCCAAACACAATCCATATCCTTGTTAACCTCACATTTGCCATTTACAGACCCACCACATGGCCCGTTCAACATAGACTTAGGACAACGTGAAACAGGACAAAAATCCTCAAAGAAATCCAGCTCACAGACTCCACATGTTACACAACGCTTTTCAAACTCATTCACACGTTTTATCTCACCCAAAAACAAGGTATCAATACCAGCGATAACCTCCTTATCCAAAACCTCTGATACTGTTTGAACACCACTACCACAAGCAAGAACAAGCACCTTATCCGCAGCATCTAACTCTTTGATATGTTTTTTCAAAAGACGTTTATCATTATTTAAATTACAAGCAGGATCCAAAACCACCCAACCAACAATATTAACACCTTTCTTCTGCAGAACATCTTTCATAGCCAATACTTCTTTCTCTCCACCTGTATGGCAAACAGTTGCGCACTCACTACATCCAACAATAAAAACAGATTTATCATTAAGTCGATTAAGCAAATCTTTCAGCTCTTTCTGCTTAGTTATTATCATGAGATTAAATGATAATGGTTTATCATTTATAAATTATCCACATACACTGTGTTGTTAATGAAAATATCTATATAGGGACTTTTTCATAATGGAATAAACTGTTAGGAAAGGGATAGTAACAAGAATCTACCATCTGAAAAAAAATTGGTGATTGAGTTTATGTTAGATGATTTAGAACAGATATCAAAGATAGACAAATCAAACATGCTTGATGTTATTTATAAATTCCCTGAACAAATAAAAGAGACAATAGAAATTGTTAGCCATACAAACATCCCAATTTTCATCAAAATAGATAACATAATAATAAGTGGTATGGGAGGATCAGCTATATCAGGTGATATTGTACAACAACTTTTCAGAGATAAACTGGATGTACCTATTTTTGTAAACCGTGAATATGATATACCAAGATGGGCTAACAAGGATACACTTATGATATCTCAGAGTTACTCAGGCAACACAGAAGAGACACTGAGTGCTTTTAAACAAGCCTATCAGAAAAGATGTAAAATCATCGGTATCACATCTGGTGGAAAACTACAGGAATATTGTGAAAAAAGAGGGGTTCCAATTATAAAAATACCCGCTGGTTTTCAACCAAGAGCTGCAACCTCTTACATATTATTCTCGTCGCTACTGGCTTTTAAAAAAATTGGTCTTTTAAATGAAAGCATCGACTCAGAAATAGAAGAAACAATACAAACAATCGATGAACTCAGGAAAAACATTAATAAATCGGTTTCAGAGAAAGATAATATTTCAAAGCAGATAGCAAAAAATATTTTTAACACTATACCTCAAGTGTATGGTTGGGGTATTTATTCTCCTATAGCAGTAAGATGGTGTACTCAATTTAATGAAAACAGTAAAGTTATAGCTAGGTATGATATTGTTTCTGAGTGCAATCATAACGATATAGTTGGTTGGTCTATGAACCCTGAGGTATCAAAAAAATTCTCGTGTATATTGTTTAGGGATGAGGAAAACGAGTCTATTTATATTTCAAAGCGTCTTGATTTCATGAGGCATCTACTCGAAGGTTCTGCTTCTAAGGTTATCGAGGTAAAGGCACAGGGTAAAAAAAGGCTTGCAAAGATGATGTATACTATGGTTCTCGGTGATTTTGTTAGTTGTTATCTTGCTATTTTAAGGAATATTGATCCTACTCCTGTTGATGTCATAATTGAGTTAAAAAAGGCTTTAGCTGAGATATAGTCGTAAAGTAAGTTTTAATAATCTCCAATGTATTCTAACAGTATAATCCTAGTGTTAGATGTTTATTTTGTATGGGATGCATATGCTGCAAAAAAATGAAACAAACACGTTCATTAATAGCGAAAAAAGACTTGGTTCGGTTGATTTGGATGGTAGGTACCAAACCCTTTTTGAACAGGTTAATGCAGCGGTTTTTTTAACGACACTTGATGGTAAGGTTCTTGAGGCTAATCTTAAATCCTGTGAGCTTCTGGGTTATTCTTGGGATGAATTAATTCGTATGTCTCTCCAGGATATATTGCCTGTGTCTGTTGATTGGTCTCAGCTTGTTGAGGATATTTCTGCGAGAGGTGGTTATAATATTGAAACAGAGAATATACGCAAGGATGGTTCTTATGTTCCTGTTCAAATCAGTTTTTCTTTGTTTAGGATGAAAGGGAAACCTATAATGATGGCGTTGATTCAGGATATAACTGAGCGTAAAAAAGCCGAGAAAAAGTTAAAGGAAAGTGAACAAAAGTATAGGGGGCTTTTTGAGTATACAACAGATGGGTTGATGGTTTTGGATGCCCGTGGTGAAATACTTGATGTCAACAACCGGGTTTTACAGATATTTGGGTGTAAAAGAGAAGATATGGTTGGATCTAATTTTCTTAACCTTGGTTTGTTAACCCCGAAGTCTTTGTCTATAGTTGTTAAGCAATTTGAGGAGTTACTCTCAGGTAGAGTTGCTAAAACCCATGAGACAGAGATAAAAAACAAAGATGGTAATATATTGAATGTTGAGATAAGCTCTTTTTTCCTTCAGACAGAGTATGATGAGGTTGTTAATTTTGTTTTGATAATCAGGGATATTAGTGATAGGAAACAGGCTGAGATTAGACTTATGAAGGAGCATGAGCTTCTTCAGACTTTGATGGATAACATCCCTGATTCTGTTTATTTCAAGGATGCGCATAACAAGTTTGTTATGGTTAATAAATCCAAGGCTGCTTATTTAAATGCTAGGCCAGAGGATATGATTGGTAAAACAGATTTTGATTTTCTACCAGAGGATGAGGCGAGGAAGGTTTTTGAAGAAGATGAAGAGCTTATTAGAACAGGTAGGATGATTAATAAAATAGAGAAATTCAAAGGTTTATATGGTTCTGAAATATGGGTTTCTGTTACAAAAATCCCACGTTTTGATGAAGATGGTAATATAATTGGTATGATGGGAATTTCTAGGGATATTACTGATTTGAAGAAAGAGTCCTATCTAGAGCAAGCTATAGAACAAAAAATCATGGAACAA
Organism: Candidatus Thermoplasmatota archaeon; assembly: GCA_029907305.1. Classification (NCBI taxonomy): domain Archaea; kingdom Methanobacteriati; phylum Thermoplasmatota; species Thermoplasmatota archaeon. The sequence continues at coordinate 5,977 of JARYMC010000050.1, read as the reverse complement.
AAAAAACTTGAAAACGTGCAGAGAAAAGATCAAGTTCAATAAAGTTTTTATTGACTAGCAATTTTACTTTTTATTGGATATTGTTTGATTTGTTCTTGGTGTTTAGATGTCAAATAGGGAAGTCTGTCGAGCTATTCTGGATAAGTTAATTTCAGGTGAATTCGCTGATGACCAAGATCTAACTAGGGTGAAGCTTTGGGCGTGTCGCGAGTTTGGTTTGAAAAATTTTCCTCGTAACTCTGAGATCTTGGCGGTTGCTACAGACGATGAAAGAGAGGAGGTTCTTAGTTTACTCAGACTTAAACCTATTCGTTCTATTTCAGGTGTGTCTGTTATCACTGTTATGCCTAAGCCTTTTCCTTGTCCCAAGGATGATCCTTGTGTTTATTGTCCTGGTGGCCCATGTTTTGGTACACCTCAGAGTTACACTGGTAGTGAGCCTGCGGGTCGTAGAGCATTTGAGAACGATTTTGATCCTTATAAACAGGTTAAAAGTAGAATTGAACAGTTTAAGATAATGGGTCATGCTGTTGACAAAGTGGAGTTGATAATTTTTGGTGGCACTATAACCGCTTACCCAGTTGATTATCTTGAGTGGTTTGTTACTCAGTGTTTGAATGCGATGTCGGGTGCTGATGCTAAAACAATTGAACAGGCTCAAGTTGCTGCAGAGAATGCTTCTATTAGGAATAGTGATATAACTATTGAGACAAGACCTGATTGTTTTAAGGAGTCTCATGTTGATTTTATGCTTCGTCTTGGAGCAACACGTGTTGAGCTTGGTGTGCAATCTGTTTATGATGATGTTTATAAACTCGTTAACCGCGGTCATACTGTTAAGGATGTGGTTGAGGCTACAAGGATTGCTAAGGACTCTGGTTTCGCAGTGATTTATCATATGATGCCTGGTTTAATTGGTTCTAATTTTGACCGAGATCTGAAAGCTTTTGAAACGATTTTTTGTGATGATAGGTTTAAACCAGATGCCATCAAGATTTACCCAACGCTTGTAATGCCTGGCACAAAACTCTATAACATGTGGAAACAAGGTGATTACAAACCGTATTCATTAGATGAAATAATTGAACTTATTATTCAAATTAAAAAGCGGGTGCCAAGATGGGTTAGAATCCAGCGTATCCAGCGGGATATACCAGCTAACAAGATTGCTGAGGGAGTCAAACTTGGGGACTTGCGTTTACTTGTGCAGAAACAAATGAAGAAAAAAAAAGTTCATTGCAAGTGCATACGCTGTCGTGAGGTTGGGCACGTTCAATATAAATCTAAACGCATATCTAATAAAACTGATGTAAAACTTGTGGTTGATAGATACAAGGCTTCTGAGGGTGAGGAAATCTTTCTTTCATTTGAAGATGTTAAACAAGATGTCTTGATTGGGCTGCTCAGGCTTAGATATCCTTCTGAAAAAGCTCATAGACTGGAAGTAAAAAACAAACGATCTATGTTGGTACGTGAATTGCATGTGTATGGGCCTCTTGTTCAGGTTGGTTCAGATGCTGAAAAAAACGAATGGCAACATAGAGGTTGGGGTGAGCGTTTGATGCAAGAAGGCGAGAGGATTTCAAAGGAAGAGTTTAATGCAAATAAAATCATAGTGCTAGCAGGTATAGGAACAAGAAATTACTACAGGCGTTTGGGTTATGAGCGTGAAGGCCCCTATATGGTAAAAAATATTTGATTTGTATCTATTTTTACATGGGGAGGGAGATTTGAACCCCATTTTACCAGTAAAAAATTTGAGTTTTTGTAGTTTATTGATATGAAAGCGATTTAAAAACCTAAAAAACTGTGATTTTTACAAGTGTCATAGTTTTGGTATTTTATTTTTTTTGTATCTCCATAAAGAGATTATCATAAAGATTATAAAGAGTATTAGGCAGATAATTGTAACATATATCAATATAGGATCTGAACCAAAAAACAAACCTGTTGATGAGCTTATATCTTGTGTAGGTCCCTTTGTGATTATAGTGTGGGAAATTTGAGATGCTGTTATATTTTGCACGATATGTATTAAACCTATTATACCAAGAAATAAGGTAATAAAAGTGGTACTGAATAATATTACTATCTTTGTATTTTCAGGATGGATTAAGCTTTCTCCCTTCCACGATAGTTTATAGTACACCCATTTGTGTCCTTCCCTTTCAATTTTGTTTACAAAACCTGATTCAACAAGTTTTGACAAATGTTCGTGCAGTGTCATTTTGTGTAGTTTTGTGGCAGTTTCTATTTCATTTAAACTCAATTTTTTACCATCGAGAGTTCTAAGAATATCCAGCCGTACCTCAGAAGCGAGCGCTTTAAAGTCATTAAGGTTTAATGTGACTTTTGGCATATTCACACAATTATTATATTGTTTATAATTCTTTAAAAGTTATCTGTTTTTGTAAGGAAAAGTCCATACATTTTCCAACCCTATATATACCTTCTAAGATAAATCACTATTTTGTGATTAAAATGAAAATAAACAAAAATATGATGATAATGACGCTACTGATAATCGCCACAATCGTGATAGGTGCGGTAATAACTGGATGTGTTACGCTCTCATCCCAAGATGGCATTTTGGCTGGGTTTGAGGTTCATGAATGGGGCGTATTCTGTCAAGAATACAATTCTAATATTGTTAATGTAGTTACCAATCCCTTTGAAGGGCCGGTGTTTGTAAAGAAACCAGTTATTTACTTCCATTATGATGAAAATATTTCAAACGTAGTTATTGAGGTAAATTTCAATGGAGATATTCTTGTAACTATACCTGATGCGATTACTACCGATGGTGGTATCGGTTGGACTATCGACATTGTGAATAATTCAGTTGTGGCTCCAAATGGAACAGTTTACGATTATCTGTTCTATGAATGTCAAATCAATGTTTCACAGGGAATCATCGCATATGTTGTTGATGATGGTGTTAATGTTACATTCTATCTAAAGAATGTTGCCGATTATCGAATCTCTGATATTTTCTTTATCTATGGTTACTCAACCAACGTATCTATGTGGCAACGTGGCTTAACTTATGTATACATTGACACTTTAGAAAGTGGCGAAGAAACAAGTATGACGGTTCCATTAAACGATTACGCCTCTTATGAAACCAGTGGGATATTCAATTCTCTTATAGAAAGAGGTTTAACAGACAAAGAGGCAATGGACCTCATAGAATATTGGGAGCAAATGTGGTTTTATCCAACAAACCTAGGTAGCTATGCACAAATTTTGTATACTATGCCAAAAGAGATATATGATGATTTACTCCAAATTTCTATTAATCCTCAGCCAGAGATTATAGAAAGAGTTGGATTATTTTTTGTAACAGGTATACCAATAAACTCCACTCATTCTATAAAACAATAATTTTTCTTTCTTTTTTTATTTTGTTTTTTTTTTGTAAATGAAAATTGGTCTAAGTTTTTACTTGTTTTAACAACATTGCTAATAATTAGCGCGGGGAGGGAGATTTGAACTCCCGAGGTCAGAGACCAATGGATTAGCAATCCATCGCCGTGCCGGGCTGGGCCATCCCCGCAATTGATAAGGGAAATGAAACAGTTGATAAAAAGGTTATGTCATCTTTAGATATATTAAAATATTACTCGCTGTTTATATAAAAATTGTATGGAGGACTGGACAGAAAAATATCGACCAAAAACCTTAGATGAAGTAATTGGTAACGAGCGCGCTGTTATAGAACTTAGGAAATGGGCTAAATCCTGGGATAGCGGTACACCTAAAAAACGTGCTCTGATCTTATCTGGTAAACCTGGTACCGGTAAAACAAGTAGTGCAATTGCTCTTGCCAATGACTATAAATGGGCTTTGATAGAACTTAACGCATCTGATGCTAGGAACGCTACAAAAATTAAAAGAGTGGCAACCTATGGTGCAGTTAATGAAACATTTGATGATCACGGTCGTTTTATATCATCAAAAACTGGTGGTAGAAAACTCATTGTCCTTGACGAAGCAGACAATCTATATGAGAAGATAGAAACCTCAGATGAAACAGAGGATGATTACAGTGATAAGGGTGGCAAAAAAGCTATCGTTGATACAATAAAAATAACCAATCAACCCATAATACTAATAGTTAATGATTACTACAACCTGATAAAAGGTGGTGGTGAACCTTTAAAAAATATTTGTGAACAAGTAAAATTTTATGAGCCCACACCATCAGCAATTTTTAACTTGCTGAGGAAAATATGTACTACAGAGGGGGTATCAGTTGATTTGAAGGTTTTACAAACTATAGCTGATAGGTCAAAAGGCGATGTTAGATCCGCTATAAATGATCTTCAATCTATTTGTTTAGACAAAAAACAAATTGATATTCAATCTTTGAGTGTCCTCGGGTACCGGGATAGGGAGAAAATAATATTTGATGCATTGAGGGAAATATTCAAAACCAGAGATATAAAGGGTATCAGAGATTGTGTTTCAAACCTTGATGTAGATCCTGAGAACATTATACTATGGATAAATGAAAACTTACCTAGTGAGTACAGAGACTTTAATGACCTGGTTAAGGGTTACGAGGCTTTGTCCAAGGCTGATGTCTTTCTTGGTAGGACACGTAGGAAACAAAACTATGGTTTATGGTCATATGCGTGTGATATAATGCATGGTGGTGTAGCCCTAGCGAAAACACGTGACTATTATAGTGAAAGGTATAGTTTTCCATTGTGGTTAAAAGAGTTAAAAGATGGTAAGCCTGAGAGAGAAATAAGAGAATCGATTTCTAAAAAGATTAGTAAGTTATGTCACAACTCTAGTGGTAAAAGCAAAGATTTCCTATCAGCATATTTTGTGCACATGTTTGGGAATGATACTGAGTTTGCTGTTAAAATGAAACAAAAACTTGATTTAACCGAGAATGAAATAGAGTATCTGCTTGGCAAAAAATACTCGCATAAAATGAAGGATATATTACAATCATCTGAGACCCCAGCTAAAGTGAAACCCCTTGAGGAAGTCGTAACAGCTACAGATGAAGAAAAGGATGAGAGACAGCAGAGTCTATTTGATTTTTGATTTCATGTCCTCTATTTTTTTCATTGTTTCCACTGCTTGCTGTTTGTATTGCTCTCTGAGTTTGTGGTAGGTATCGTCAGATATTTCCTTTGCTCTATGTCTTTTCTCGATATCTTTCAATGTTTCCATTAGAAGAGTCTTTTTTGTATTCAGTAGTTCCTCTGATTCACCTGCTTCTTGTTTAACCTGAATGGTTTTTTGTTTTTTGTAAGAGTAGAAAATGGTTACAAACAAAATTAAAACAAGGGTTCCTATTATAACTGGATAGTACAAGTTTAGTTCAGCTTCTATGGTTCTAGTTAGTGTTATATCAAAAGAAGAGCCTGATACAAGTTTTTTACTGGAATATATCTCTTTTCCATCAAATTTAACAGACAGAGAACTTGTGTTGTAAACGATTGTTTTGCTGAGTTTAACGATATCTTTGTTTAAACTATAAGATACTTCTATTTCAAGCGGGGTATCCATTGTGATATTCAGAGGTATGATATCGCATCTGTATTCATTGCCATCTGATGTATAAACAACATTGTTTTTATTTATTAGAATATTAGTATTATTCGCACCATTTTGTAACCATAAAATTATTGCATCATAAATTTGGTTAGATTCTTCATCAATTATCTTTAGGGTCTCTGTAACTTGTAGCGAGTTATCCATAGTTGTTATAATAATATTATGGCTATCTGCTTTAATCTCTTCGCCGTTAACAAAAGAATTAGACAACATAAGCAAAACAAACATTATGCTTAACATCACACATACTGATAGTTTTTTCATGGTTCTCCCCTGAAAGCGAATATTTTACATCTGTTTATGTACTTTTCTAAATTAACGGTATTGGGACAAAATTGGAAAATCAATTTTTTAAAACAATAACATAGGCACGCTTGCCGATATACTTTTTTGGCGCATC
>JARYMC010000049.1 GCA_029907305.1 Candidatus Thermoplasmatota archaeon | reverse complement strand
CTCATCCCATCTTCCCAAAAAAATCAATGAAGTTATAGGTTAAAAATATTTACGATTGTACTTTCCGAAGTACTGTTACACCTAACGGTTATTTGGAATACAATATAATGAATTTCTTTATCTTATGCATATGGAGAAACCACCCAGAAATGTTTATAAACACGCAACTATTTTGCCAGTCCAACTAAAATAAAGAGGAGGAGAAAAAAAAAGTTATGGCAGAAAAAGATATGATAGGTAAGCTAGCAATATATGCATTTATCGCTGGAATAGTCATAGCAATAATATTTGGTCTATTCCATGCATGGACAATAGGACAAGGGGAAACCCCATTTTTTGAAACTGACAATGGTGGTTGGGTCGCATGGTTGCTAGCAGTAATAGGCGTTATAGTTGGAGTATTAGCATTCATGGGAAAAGGCACTATAACCGCCAAGGAAGTACCAGCATTCTTATTGGCAGGAATAGCACTGCTAGTTATGTATGGTACCTTTGAAAATATAACAATAAAACCCGCTATAGGAACTCTATTGAAAAGCATCTCGTTGCCATTGGCAATATTCATTGTACCAGCTGTTGGTATACTAGCAATAAAAGCCATATGGGATATTGGAAAAGAAGTCTAAATCTTCTATCCTAAATTTTTCTTTTTTTATCTTTTATTTTAGTAAAAACCAGACTAACATAAAGGATATGCCGATTATAGCAAAAATTATCCACAGGATATAAGCTATTTTCAGTCTAACTATCCATTTTGCTTTTTTTTCAGGTGTATCAAAAAACCTTCCAATTACAGGGTCTTCTTCTATTGACATATACTCTCTTTTTTGTTTTCCATAATAGCCTTTATTCTTTTTCTCCTAAAGAAATCCTCTCTCTCCCGTTCATCAAGCTTCATCTCTATGTATTTTATTGTAGCCAGTAGCTGTGGTATAAGGTTGTTTTCTAACACGTTTACTCTCCTCTTGGTTTTTTCTATCTCCACAGACAAAGATTTTATACAACCCTCTACTTCAGCTAGTTCTAATAGTTTTATCATTAGTTTGTTGAATTTCTGGTAGGCATCATCTAGAGAACCACAGGTTTCAAAAAAACCATAAGGTGGCATCATGGATGGTTGTTTGATTTGTGTGTTGATTTTTGGTACTTTCACACCCATTATGTTATCCTTATCAATGGTTACATCACCTATATTTTGTGTTAGAGACGATAAATCCTCTACTTTTTTTTCACCTAGTACCATCTGCGCCTGTATCAATGAGGTAAATGCATCGTGGAAATCTTCATCAAGGTTTTTTTTCAAAATGTTTCTTTTTTCTATCACATCAAAGAATCTTTCTACGAGCGTATCTCTTTTTTCTTCTAATAGTTTATGTCCTTTTTCAGCTAAAACAAGTTTTTTCTTTATTTCAAGTAGTTCCATCCTTGTGGGGTTGACACCCTCTAGTATCTGTTCTACCATATTCACTCTTTTTCTTCAGTTTTCAGGAAATATTTTTTTATGTATTCTTCCCGTATCTTTTTAAGCTCAGGTGCTGTTAGTTTTGCTAGCAGCTTCCAGGCTATGTCTAGTGTTTGTTCAATGCTCCTATCCTCATGATTTCCTTGTGAAACAAAAGTTGCTTCGAATTCGTCTGCGAAATGCAGAAACTTTTTATCGCGCTCAGAGAGGGCATCCTCTCCGACTATCGCTACAAGATCCCTAAGGTCGCAGCCTTCTGCGTATGCTGCATATAACTGGTTGGCAACATCAGCATGGTCTTCCCTTGTTCTGTCTTTGCCTATTCCTCTATCCATTAGACGCGATAGACATGGCAGCACAGATATGGGTGGATAAATATTTTTTTTGTGAAGCCCTCGGTCTAAAACAATCTGACCCTCTGTTATGTACCCTGTTAGATCAGGTATAGGGTGGGTGATATCATCATCAGGCATTGTAAGCATAGGTATCTGTGTAATTGAACCTTTTTTTCCTTTGATCCTCCCAGCTCTTTCATATATCGTCGCAAGATCAGTGTACATATAACCAGGATACCCCCTTCGACCTGGTACCTCTTCTCTTGCTGCCGCTATTTCCCTTAACGCCTCAGCATAGTTTGTCATATCTGTGAGGATAACTAGAACCTGCATGTCTAAATCAAAAGCTAGGTATTCAGCGCACGTAAGAGCCATACGAGGTAGGATGATTCTTTCAATTGTGGGGTCATCAGCCAAGTTAAGGAACATAACTGTTCTCTCTAACGCCCCTGTGTCCTCAAAATCCTTTATGAAAAGGTTCGCCTCCTCAGCTGTTATACCCATAGCGCAGAAGACAACAGCGAATTTTTCTTCTTTGCCTAGTACTTTTGCTTGTCTAGCTATCTGTGCAGCAAGCTCGTTATGCGGCAGACCGTTGCCAGAGAAAATAGGTAGTTTCTGGCCGCGAACCAACGTGTTCAAACCATCGATTGTAGAGATACCAGTCTGGATGAACTCCCTAGGGTATTCTCTTGAATACGGGTTGATTGGTTTACCGTTTATGTCACGTCTATCCTCGGGAATAATTGGTGGCGCGTTATCCAATGGGTTGCCTTTGCCATCAAATATCCTACCGATTATATCCTTTGATACACCCAGTTTCATTGTTTCACCAATGAAACGAGCTGAAGTGTTTTTTGTATCAAGTCCTCTAGTGCCTTCGAAGACTTGTACTATGGCCTTGTTTTCAAAAACTTCAAGCACCTGACCTGTTCTTTCTTCACCAGATGACGTCCTAATTTTTACGATCTCGTTATAAGCAACGTCTTTAACACCTTCAACAACCATCAAGGGCCCAGCAACCTCTGAGACTGTTGTGTACTCTACATCCTTGTTACTCATTTCGTCTGCCTCCTCACAAGGGAGTCTATTTCTTCGTCAAGATCCTGCTCAATTTTTTTGAATTTTTTCTCGAACTCTTCGTTTGGAATCTTGCTGATACGAGCGAGCATTTCAACACATGAAAGAGATATAATGTCCTCAACTCGAACATTTTTTTCTACGGCATCTAGTATTTTATCTGAGAATCTGAGCATAAGCTTTAGCATACCATATTGTTTTTTGATAGGGCAATATGTGTCAACCTCATGGAACGCACTCTGCTGTAGATAGTTCTCACGGATCATCTTAGCACTCTCCAATAAAACGCGTTCTTTCGCTGGTAAAGCATCTGGTCCAACTAGTTTAACAATCTCCTGAAGCTCTGATTCCTTCTGCAGGAGAGCCATAGCCTTGTTGATCAATGAAAGCCAGTCTTCACCGACATCCTTAGCCCACCATCTACCAACCTCATCAAGATAAAGAGAATATGATTTAAGCCAGTTAATAGATGGGAAATGTCTCCTATCAGCTAGGTCTGCATCAAGCGCCCAGAAAACCTTCACTATACGCAAAGTGTTCTGCGCAACCGGCTCAGAAAAATCACCACCAGGTGGAGAAACAGCACCCATAACAGAAACAGATCCTTCTCTTTTATCAGAGCAAAGTAGTCTAACACGACCACCCCGCTCATAAAACTCAGCTAGACGCGACGCCAAATAAGCAGGGTAACCTTCCTCACCAGGCATCTCCTCAAGTCGACCAGATATCTCCCTCATAGCCTCAGCCCAACGGGAGGTACTATCAGCCATAAGAGCAACATCATAGCCCATGTCACGATAATACTCAGCAATAGTTATACCAGTATAGACACTAGCATCCCTAGCAGCAACAGGCATATTCGAAGTGTTAGCGATAAGAACAGTACGATTTATCAATGCCTCACCAGTAGCTGGGTCCTTAAGCTCAGGAAACTCTCTAAGAACATCTGTCATCTCGTTACCACGTTCACCACAACCAACATAAACAATTATTTTTGCGTCACTCCATTTAGCTAGCTGATGAAGCATAACTGTTTTACCTGTACCAAAACCACCGGGTATGGCAGCTGTACCACCCTTTGCTATAGGGAAAAACGTATCGATCACACGTTGACCTGTAACCAAAGGAAGAGTGGGATCATATTTTTCAACAAAAGGCCTTGGTTTACGAACAGGCCACCTCTGTATCATAGTTAATTTAACAACCTTACCATCGTTTGTCTTAAGTGTAGTAACCTCCTCATCAACTGTGTACTCCCCCTTGTTTGCAACTGAATCAACCACACCATCTAATCCTAGGGGAACCATGATTTTATGCATAATATACCTAGTTTCAGGTACCTCACCGAGTATATCCCCCTCTTTTACTTTATCACCAGGTTTTACTTTCGGTGTGAACAACCATTTCTTTTTCCTATCAAGAGCATGTGCCTCTACACCACGTGAAATAAAATCACCGGTACGACTACGAATCGCTGGTAGCGGACGTTGTATACCATCATATATACTAGCGATGAGACCAGGGCCAAGCTCCAGGGACAAAGGCTCCTGAGTAGAAACAACTTTTTCACCTGGTTTCAAACCAGTGGTATCCTCATAAACCTGCACAGTTGCGTTATCCTCATTTAAACGAATTATTTCACCAATCAGGTTTTCTTCACCAACGCGGACAACATCATACATTTTTGATCCACGCATGTTATCCGCTTCGATAACAGGTCCTGATATCCTCGTTATTTTACCAACAATTTGAGACATATACATGCTCCTCCAAATATCACATATTCTTTTTACTCAAGTCTATACCAACCGCTCTTTTTATCAAATAGGAGATGAAATCAACATGACCCTCAGGATGCCCTTTTTTATCTGGGATTTCTATTATGATTGGTAGGTCATGTTTAAGCCTAAAATCTTTTAATTGTTTACCTATTTGCTGAGCTATTTTTTCTGTAATAAACAACACACCAATGTCACCACGCTTGGTTATTTCATCAAAAACCAACAAACTATCTTTTTCTGGTACAAAACACTCATGCATACCAGCAAGCCGTAGACCAATGGCTGTGTCATTGTCACAGATTGCCGCAATTTTCATCAAACAGCCTCCACTGTCAACAAGTTTTTAGTGAAACCAGATGGTAGGTTTTCAGCCAAACCTTTTGCAATTATTTTAAGATTTTTAATCTCAAATTCTTTTGAAACAATAAATCTAAGCGTCGGACCAATATGTGTATAGTTCTGAACCGACAATTCCTTCATGGTTTTTAAAAAATAACCATCCAGAGTGTTTTCTAAAAGTTGAACTGATTTCTCTTTGTTGTACACCTCAATTGAATCTTTCAAGGAATCATAATATGATGTACCCTCTAAATGCAGTATAACCTGCGAAACATTTTCAGCCTCAGCCAACTCTTTGAATTTCCATGTCGCTATCTCCTGACCCGCCCCAAGGAACAATTTAGAACAAGTTGTTTCATCGTAGCCAATGTGTTTTGCCCTAAGAATATTTTTAATATTTTGTATGTCTAACATGATGTTTACAAAACGCTGTTTCGTCTCCTCACATTTACGAGGAACTTTCACTTGTTTAAACCTGTTTATAACATGTTTATCCAGAAGCGTATCAAGAGTTAAAAAATCTATATCAACATTTGATACTACCTCCAGTATATCTTTTTCAAAACCGTATTTTTTTAGTACACCAGGGATATCTTTTTTTTCAGCGTACTGTAGTTTCTGAAGTAATTCCCTAGTTTTTGGGAGAACAGCATCTTCTAAAACATTTGTCTCAGTTTTTTTACCCTCTATTTTTCTTTTTAACTCATTTTTTATTAAGTAAATATCCAATTTTTCAAGATAAACATCATAAAAATCACTCATTTTTTTGGAGCTATCCCTGCGCATCATCTCTATGGTTTTAACCAGGTTTTCATCTAATGAGTGTTGCATCTCAAAAGCATTTTCTCCTGATACCTTGTAATCTCTGAGTGTGTTTAAAGAGTCTTTTAGTGTTGTAAGGTTTTTACTGTCTAAAAGACGATTTAGTTCTTTTTCTTTTACAAACGGGTTTCCTATAGCCTCAAATTTCGCGTTTGGGTATATGAATTTGATTGGGGTAGACAAGTAACGAGAGATTGTGAATATGGCTACAGCTATTATTGCTATTATGATAACCCAGAAAGGGTAGTTGTATGGGTCTATTAGCCATTCAAACAAATTTATAATCCCCCTGTTTTTTTTTATGAGAAAAGCAGCTTCCCCACTTTTACCCTTATTTTGTCTTTTTCTCTTTTTAATATCCCGTCGAAGGTGTTGTCTAAAGTTATTTTTCCATCATTTGATTTCAAGATCACTCCACCGGTTGATTCTATGTTTCCTATTACCTTCAACCCCATGTTTTCTGCGATTTTTTTGTCAGCATCCTTTGATATAATTACGTTGCATTGCCCACCGATTTTTTTGCATCCCTCTGATATAAGCCTGTGGACTATCCTATTGTATTCATCTTCTTTTAGTGCCAATAGTTTTTGTTGTGCCTTCGTAAAGCAGTCTTCGATTATTTTTTCTTTTGTGTTCATGATGTCTCTTTTTGTTTCTTGATGAGCCTTTGATATCATTATTTTTTTTGTGTTTTCGATTTGTTTTTTTCCATCTGATATTATTTTCTCTGCTTCCAACTGGGCTTCTTTTTTAGCAGTATTTATTATTGTAGTAGCTTGTTTTTTTGCTTCTGTTTGTATCTGTTTTATTTCTTTTTCTGAATCCTTGATTATTTGTTGTATGATTTTTTCTGCTGACATAAAATTCCACAAAATGTTTTTATCCTAGAAGCCCTAGACCAGTCATTAGTAGAATGCCTGCTAGTAAACCAAATATTGCTATGGTTTCTGTCATGACTGTGAATATTATTCCTCTTGCTGTCACATCTGGGTTTCTGCCAACAGCGCTAATCGATGATGAGGCTACCATACCCTGGTTTATAGCTGATATTCCTGTTAGTCCTACTATTAACCCTATCCATACTGATCCCATGCCTTGAAGCATTGTTGCCTTTGGAGTACCACCTAGTAGTCCTACTCCCATCATGAGCAATATGGCTGTTAGCAAACCATAGACTGCCTGTGTCATAGGTAAAACCTGTAAAACCAGTAGTTTCCCAAATAAATCAGGTTTTTCAGCTGTCACTGCGACTGCGGACGAACCTGAAAAAGCTAGTCCTGTCGCAGCTGATATACCAGCTATACTTATGGCTAATGCGCACCCTAAAATAACAAGGGGCACATGTTCAGCTTTTGCCTCATTTTCTTCTTGGGCGCTAGCTATACCTGCAGATAAACATACTAGTGTTACCACAAACAAAAGCGCCATCATTGTTCCTGTTTTTTTCTTTTTCATCATATATTATTTTCCTCCATACATCAAATTTTTTATTTTATGTTTTCATTTTTAAGTCTCGTATATCTTCTATATGTTTTAAATGGGGAGTAGGCTCTTCCACCCCCCTCATAAAACCTGTTGAAAAACTCAACATATTGAAGTCTTAGAGAGTGAACACCTGCTCCAAGGGTATTAAGCCCAAGGTTCACAGTATGAGCGATTATTAACACTATTGGCATCAGGATTAAACCAACTATTGGGATTATCTGCGGCAAAATCTCTGCTACTGTGTTAAACGCAAGCGCCATCCCACTGGTTGCAAGACCTAGGGCAAGTAAACGCGCATATGAAAGCCAGTCACCTATGTACCCTGTCACCCTAAAGAAACCCAGTGGCCCCTCTTTTATAAACAACAATATGAAACCGGTTAACGTTAAAACAGCAGCTGTATAAATCAAAACATTGGATATATCCCACCCAAGAATATAATATCCAATTAACAACCCGCCACCAATTTGTAACGGAATCCAACAAAGATTTTTTGTTAACATGTTTTTAAATTCCCTTCGTTTATATGATTGGTAAATAGCAAGCAGAACACCAACGTTGAGTTGAATCAAACCAAGTATAAGAGCAACAGTTAGAATTGAAATCGGATCACGTAACGGTTCAATAGGAAACCTTACTCCAAAAACAGTAAAACTATACAGTGGTTCACTTGGTTTATCAAAGAAAAACCTTGGTATAAAATCCCCGAAGAAACTATATGTCAAAAACCCAAAGATAGTAGTTGTTATACCAAGGAGTAAACCCATTATCGACCATTCTTTAATAAAACTACTATATTTACCAAATCTTAGAAGACCAAATATAGACAAGATTATTAGTATCATCCCATAGCCTGCGTCACCAAGCATGATACCAAAGAATATCATGAAAAAAACAGCAAGTATTACCGTTGGATTCAACTCATTGTATTTAGGTGTAGAAAACAAATCAACAAAAGTTTTGAAAGGTTTCGCCCAAAAAGGAACCTCGATATATGTTGGTGGATTATCAGGGTTAACAGATGGCGCCTCAGAGCTATACAACAGAAGATCCTTTGAAACATGTTTTACCAGTTTTTTTAGTTCCTCTTCCTTTTTTTCAAGAACCCAGCCTCTTATCACATAGGTTTTCTGTGTTTTAGCAAAATTCTTAGAAACCTCTTTTTTAACTCTCTCAAGCTGTATTTCTTCACGTAAAACTAGAAGATCATCAAACTGTTTCTCAGATATCTTCTGAAGATGAGATGCGATCCTGATTCGCTCTTTTTCTAGTTTAATCATCTCCTTTTTAAGAGAGTTCAAAACATCATCTGGTGAACCCTTTAGATGTCTCAAGTCAAACTCAACTAATTTATCCCTACATATCCTCTCAACACTGTCTTTCTCAGAGATATACGCAGCTATAACAGCTACCCATTCAGGTTTTTTCTTAGTACCAACCCACTTGGAATGTAAAACTGTTCTATCATTTTTCTTCAACTCAGTTTTAATAGAAATAATATCAGATGTTTTACCAGCCTTGATTATTATATAAGAGGATTCACCTATGTCTGATAAATCAAAATCAAAGTTTGTTAAATGTTTAACTATCTGGAAATCCTGATTAATCCTCTGTTTTTGTTCATTTATCTTTTCTAGTATTTGCTCATTCTCGATCGTGTTTTTTTCGATTTCACCAAGTAAATCTTCAGCCTCTGAGAATAGTTCTTTGAGGTTTTTCTCCTTAACAATTTTTATTTTAGGTAACTGAGGATGCAATACAGCTTTTAACCCGCTTGGTTGTTTCCTTGATTTTTTAAGGATGTCTATAACCCTAGATAACCTAAGCTCATATGTCGCACATACACCTGCCTCAGGGTGCACAGAGGCTTGTTCTAAATCATTTAATGCACCATCTGTTTTTTCTCTTGAGACATCAATGATCTCCATTAAACCGGTTTCATGAAGGTTTTTTACAACATCCTCGATATAGTTTTGATGCACTACCAGTGTAACCTTTTTCATCGGAGCTGGAAATAATATGATTTATTCCCCCTTCTCTACCTCTTTTAAGATTAACTCAACAGCCTCCTCAATTTTTTTGTTTGCTGTTTCCCTGAGACGCTCTATTTCTTCCTTGGCATTGTTTTTTATTTTTTCTATATCCTTTTTTACAGACTGCTCTGCTTTGTTATAAGCTTCTTTTGATTTTTTTTGTGCTGTTTGTATTATCTTTTGTTTTATTTTTTCTGCATCCTTTTTTGCTTTTTCTATTATTTTTTCTGCATCCTTTTTTGCTTTTTCTATAGACTGCAAAGCCTTTTTTTCAGCTTCTTTAATCTCTCTTATAGACATCTCTTTTCCGCTACCCTGTATAATAAATACGTTTATTAGGGTTTTTTATAGAATTTTTACATACCCCAGAACTTGTTTGTTTTACGTTTGATATCTATTATCTTGTTTAAAACATCTTTCTCATCAGGGTTAAGTATATCCATCTGACGTAGCTTCTTGACATCGCTCTCAGGGATATCTGTGTAAAGGATGTCACCACCCTTGATTTGTCTACCAATTGTCACATCCTCTATTGATATCGCGACTTCTTGGCCCTGTAAAGCTTCTTCTAACGACTTATTCTCTGATTGTATACCTTTTATCTTACCTATTGAACGCCCATCCTCCCTCATAAGTTTTACATCTGTTTTTATTCTACCCGCTAAAACCCTCACACCAAAAATAGCTGGGTGGCTAACCCTGAAAATATATTCAGGCAAAAACTTTATCATACCTGGATGCGTGAACTCCTGTCTTCTCTCCCGCTCTATCTCTGCCTTCTTTTTTTGAACCCATTCATCATATTTCTCAAGTATAGTATAGATTACATCCTCGTTGAAAATTGTTACATCAGTGTTTACAAGTTCTTCTCTTGCCTCAGGTAGTATCTTTATGTTAAAAGCAAAAATAACCTTATCAAGTGGGTCTGATGCTGCATTCGCTTCTACAACATCTCTCTTTGATACATTTCCTATCTCTGCTTTTCTAATACGTATACCTTTTTCCCTAGACTCTTTTATCAATGCCTCCAGTGATCCTATTGTATCAGCCATTATCACAATACCCTGTTCATCTAGCTCGAAATCTATTTTTGTCTGATTTTTTATCTCATCTACGATTTCTTGTAAATTATCTTTCACTACTCTTATGGGTGCACCTGGGATAACATTCTCTAGGTTAGGCGAAGAAATCTTTATACCACATGCTGCGTGCACCTCTTTTACACTATCAAAACGCTCCCTAGGATCACGTATTTCATCAAGCGGTTTGGGTTTAAGAAGAGCCTTTATCGTTGTTACAACTGGTTCACCTTTTGTGCCAACAACGATTTTGTCATCATTTTTTATCACCCCATTATAGATGATGGTATCAATTGTTGTACCAAGACCAACTTCTTCTTTTACCTCAAGAACGCTACCTTTTCCTGGGCCACTTTCTATCTGAAGCCTGTCTTCTAAAAATCGCTGTGCTAACCCAACGAGAACCATCAGAAGCTCTGATACACCCTCGCCAGTCTTTGCTGACACAGGTATGATAGCAATGGTTTTTCTAAAATCAGCTATGTTAAAATAAAGATCAGAGCTGAGACTGTTTTCAGAAAGCGTACCAATAATATCATAGATTTTTTCTTCAAATATAGTTTTAGTATGAGGACGCTGTTTCTCTATGCGCGTTTTACTAGCCTCTCTGCTTGTCTGCCAACCAGAGATAGCATCGATTTTGTTAGCAGCTATAACAAAAGGTGTCTTGTATTGTCTTAGTATATTTACTGATTCATAGGTCTGTGGTTTAAAACCCTCATTTACATCAACAACTAATACAGCTAAATCAGCTAGTGAACCACCCCTAGTACGAAGTGTTGTAAAAGCATGATGACCAGGTGTGTCAATAAACAGTAAACCTGAGAGAGTAAACTTTTTCCCCTTAAGTAGATCCCCGCAGATTTTTTGAATCGCATCAATTGGTACCTCCGTTGCTCCTATATGCTGGGTTATAGCCCCTGCTTCACGTGCCGCAACAGTAGTACCCCTGATGTAATCTAGGAGTGATGTTTTACCGTGATCAACATGACCTAGAACACTGACAATGGGTTGTCTAACATACTTAGAAGCAGTCATTCTGTTCACCGTCGGGTTCGTTAATATAATCTATTATTTAACATTTTTTGAGCAAACAGTACTTCGGAAAGTACAATCGTAAATATTTTTAACCTATAACTTCATTGATTTTTTTGGGAAGATGGGATGAG
>JARYMC010000048.1 GCA_029907305.1 Candidatus Thermoplasmatota archaeon | reverse complement strand
TACCTGGCTCAGTATCTGTTTCACCATCAAACCAACCACTATCACAGTTTAATGAATACATAACTGGGTACATTCTACCATTTGTTAATGTTGGTATGTGTGTTGTATCAAATTTTGGATTAGACCAGCCAGTGTATGAATAACCATCATTTTGTGATGCTCCATGGTCACGGTGATTAGCAATTATTGTACCATTATTAATAGCACTGATTACTCCTGATGTTGATCCAGGTGGATTTCCTCCCTGGTATTGTCTATTACAATTATACCCTAAGGGAGTAAGAAAATTATAGATTCTATCTGATGTGTATATGAAATATCTGCCTGCTTCGTTGTATGCAGCAAGAAGAATATCATCAAACCAGTTTACATCCATGTATGGTGTTTTACTATAATCAAGGATTTTATTTACAACAACAGTAAGCTCCTCCTCATTATCAACCGATATTCTTCCTTCGTGAATCTCGGGTAGATAATCAGTGCCATCAATTGCTACATACCATAGATCTGTACCTGTTTTGGTACCATGGTATGGGTGATTATAAAGGTAATTTACAGGTACATGATCAGCATCACCAACAATCAGCAGAAAAGATGGTGGCAGTTCCCAGTTGGTATAAGCGTTAGACATATAGTTACGTAGATCCGCTGCTGTTGTTCCAATATCTGACCATTTAACAACCTTTGTCTCAATACCTGTTTGATGTCTCCATTCTGCTAAAGGGAGGATTTCTTCATAGAACGGGTCATATACAACTATTAGTAGATCAGCTCGATCGTTATTTCTTGATGGAGCAGGGTTATTGGGTGCTGCTCTTTCAATCATGTTGGAGTTAATTATAAAAGCATCAAAAATTGGTTGGAAGTATATCGATCTATAACGTGCTGGTATGAACTCTCCGGTTCCTCCAACGAACTCTATACCGATGTTAACTACTTTATAAAACTTTAATGTTCTAGAAAAAGGATTATACACAAATGGATAAACAGAAACCCGTACTATTCTACACCCACGCATGATCATAACTGGGCTAACATCTACTACAGATTCTGGGTAATACTCGTCCTTGTTGTAGAAACTATCGTTGATTGTAAAAGGTGGATCAATAAAACCATCTTTGTCAGGTTTTGGAGGCTGAGATGGTAGAATATAATGGTCTTTGAAAATCTTGTAATCAGATAAAACATAGTTTAGGTTGATTTCTGCCTCTTGAGGTACTGCTACATAAAAACTGATAACAGGGAGTTCTACTTTACCATATTCTGATGTATATCCACTGTTTTTTATTATAAGGCGGTCAAAAACATTATCTTCTATCTCGATTGTATCAAATTTGTAGATGTTTGTTGATAGTTTTAAGTTTAATCCTGAGCGATCAGATTTAGTTACTAGTAGTTCGTAATCTTTTGTTATACTACGTTTTTCTACTCCTGTTACCGTGGTTAAAGAGCTTAATGATAAAATAGCAGCGATTAATATTATCCCAAGCCTCAAAATTAGTTTTTTATTATTTTTCATATCATCCCTCAAATTTTTTTCCTCAAGTTAATTTTTATGTGTTTTTACAATTTTTTTTGTAAATGGTCCCCCCTGCATAGTAGCAGGAGGATGGTTCAACATTACGTTTTTATTATTTTTTTTATGAAATGTTTTGTTTTATCCTAAGGATTTTTAGGATCATGTTTTCATTTGATTGATGGTCGAGTGGCATTGTGACCGCTAGTGGCTCTGACCAGTCACTTTCTTCACCATAGGTGTCCCTTGCTTTTACTTTGATTTGGTATGTTCCTTTTTCACTCCATGTATGGGTTGCGGTGGCGGTTTCACTTGAGTTATATGGTCCTATCCAGTCGCTGAAGTTTCCATCACCCCAGTACCATTTGTAGAACACCTGGTTTTCATCTGGGTCTGTTGTTGATGTAGTGTATGTGTATTGTACTCCTGTTTTTCCATTTGCTGGTCCTGTTGGTCTCTGTGGTGTATTTGGTGGAGTGTTAGTTATAACTGTTATCTGTGCCATGTAGTTTATTTTGTTGAAAGCTGTTACTACCAGATCTAATGGTTCCTCACCAGTTATAGGCTGATCAAACTCTATCATCGCATATCCTGTAGAATCAGTGTATGCATATCCTAAAAGCTCGTAGTTGCGTGAAATTGCGCATAATGCGCCTTCTACGTCGGTGACAGTTATTTCAAATGTTGTGGTTTCTTGTTTAATCTCTGAGTCATGTAAAACACTCATATCAGCTGGTGTATCTGTACGTACTTGTACTGAGGGGTCACCAAAGACAGTCCATGCATCTGTTTCAGCCCATCCTGATGAACCGTACTTATCATTCATGGACATGCAACCATTGAAGCATAATGCACCAAATGTTGTTTTTTTGTTATCCGGAATTCCAACAAGTAGGTTGATGAATTCATCTTGTGCTTCCATCGGTGGATCCCAGCTCTGGCTTTTTGATGACATAAAGTTTGCGATCGAACCAGTTGGTTCACCATTATGTGTTGCTCGCATCCATGCTTCTGCAAAACAAGTGTAAGAATCAAACTGTCCGTTGTTACAAGCAACAGAAGTGATGAATGGGAGCATGTTATCATTTGTTAAAGCATTAACATCTGTGTTACTAAACCCGCTTGTACCCCAGGATGTTGGTGAACCATGCCCACAGTAGTTGATGATGCTTCGTCCGTCGTTTACGGCAGTAGCTACCATGGCAGGTGTTGGGTTACCAGGTGCATCTCCACCACCCTGGCTTCCATCGTAGAGTTCATCAACAAAAGTGTATGTGAATTTGAGGAGTAACGTGCGAATATTACGTATATGTTGATAGTCCATTTCGTTGTCATCACCAGGTCCCTGAGAAGAGGCGATCCCTACTCCTTTTTTGTACCACTCTGCATCAATTTGGGGATCACGTTCATATTCTATAGTTCTCTCTACCTGTGTATCCACTTGTTGAGTGTTTTCTGCAGAGAAACGTCCAACAAAGAGGTCAGGGTAATGATCGTTACCAACTATGTACGAGTAACTCGGGTCAGAAGCACTACCACCAGCGTATAGGGTTGGTACTTGTGCAGCATCTCCAACTAGTAAAACAAAGGTTAATCCCGTTGAGTTGTAGTAATCTTTTATATATTGTTTTATGGCGTTAGCATTTCCTATCTCTGAAACTTTTACCATTTCAGTTGGAATGCCTTTCATGTTTTTCCATTCTACAAAAGGAACCATGTTGTCCCAGAAGTTATCATAAGTTACAATCAGCATGTTTCCTTGTTCTTCAACAGGGGTATAACGACCTAGTTTGTTGAAGTTTATGAAATGACGTTCATATATTTGTTTAAAGTCAGTTTGGATTTTAGCTGGTAGGTTGTTACGGTAGATTGAGTTGATGTCGTTGTTTCCATCTTGATAAACCTCCACGGTTATATCGTAATAAAAGCGTAGGGTTTTCTTAACAGGGTTATATTGGAATGGATATATTTTTACAACCTGCCCACGGAAATCCCTCAGGATGTATGGTTGTTCTAGTTCAGCTATATTTCTTGGGTACCAGCAATCTGTATTGTATATTTCACCAAATTCGTATGGTAAATCATCTGGGTTTACTGTTCTTGGCAGGTTGCCTTTTGATGGTGCGACAAGAATGTTTTCATAGTCTTTATATAAATAGGATTTAACCTTTATTTTCATCTGGGCTGTATCAGGTATTATTATGCTTCGGCAGATGTTTGGTAGATCTGGTTCACCTTTTACAAGTATGTTGGATTCTTTATTTATGAGAATGCGTAAATATTCTTTGTCATCTATTTTCACTGGTATTTTATTGAAACTGTTTATTGTGTATCTGATTTCAACAGGGTAACCGTTTGTTAGAACCTGTATCTTGATAGGTTCTGATGATAACGTATTTGTTTTGGTTTCTATAGATGTTCCAATAGCGGTTCCTATAAACAACAGCGTTATACCAAAAATAAGTATCTTTCTAGATAGTTTTTTCATATTTTTTACCACCCCAAAGTTAACGATTGATAATGATTTGTTGTTTATAAATATATGGCTATTTTTAAAAAGAAGTTTTTTAGGAGAGATTAGGGTGGGTCGAGGTCCGAAGAGGTTAGCTTCGAGAAATAGTCCCGCCTCAATCCCTCTCTAAAACAAGCCAACATATATGTGTTTTTAAAGCTTACCACCATTTATCGACAATTGTCTAATATTTTTACAACAAGCAAATTCCTATTTTAGTTTATGTTCAGAAAAAACAAAGTTTTTTTAACAGAGATTTTTAAATAATAGTAAAAGATTACGTATGTTAACAAGTAGCCTAGAGCGGAGAGGAAAAATTAATGAATAAAGAAGAAAGATGTGTATTAACAAGTGTAATTGAAACAGAAATGGAGATACTAAAAAGACATATTCATATACTGAAAGTGTTACAAGAAAACCAGCCGATTGGAATAATAAAAATATCAGAACTCACAAAATATCCCCAACACATGGTGAGATACTCTTTAAGAATACTTGAACAAGATGGGATTATAGAACCATCACCACACGGGGCAGTAACAACAGATAAAGCAGTAAAGATTGAGGCGACACTTAAAAAGGCGTTAAAAAGAATCAGCGAAACAGCAGATGAAATGATGAAAACACTTGGATAGAAAAAATTACATATAAGCAAAATATTTATTCAAAATAGTTTATTTCGCCGCGGTAACTCAGTAGGGAGAGTGCACGGCTGAAGACCGTGATGTCGAGGGTTCAATTCCCTCCTGCGGCATCTACTTTTATCAAGATTGGTTAAGAAAAAAATAACTCAAACAAATATTAATTTTAAATTTTCATCTTTTTGAAGGCATAAGTTCCTATTAGAATCATGATAATCGCAAAGAGAGTTACGATCATAAAATCAAAAGTTAGAGAAAACTGGGATTTTCCAAGTAGCATTCCGCGGGCGGCATCAACAGCATAGGTTACTGGATTCACCAAGATAAAAGGGGAAAGCCAACTGGGTAGTCTATCAAGAGGGAACAATGCTCCAGAGAGAAAGAACATTGGGAATATTAGGAAACTCCCAATTAATTGAAACCCTTCTGGGCTTTCCATTTGAGATCCGATAATTAAACCGATACTTACTAGCCCAACAGTTGTAATAAATAGTATTACCATAGAACTAAAAACAGACAAAAAATTCATTTGAAGCCCAGGCATTATTCCGATGTTCATAAATGCAAAACCAATAACTAGCAGGATGAAAATCTGGATTAGCGTATCAGTAGATCCACCAAGGATTTTTCCAACGAATATAGATGTTCGTCTCATCGGTGCAACGAGCACTTCTTTCATGAAATCGATTTTTTTATCCCAGACGATGTAAACTCCGAAGAAAACCGAAGAAAATAAGGCAGTTTGAATTAGAATGCCAGGGAAAATAAAAGTTTGATAATTAATGCCACTGAAAATACCGGTGAAAGAAACTGCGGATCCAAGTCCACCACCAATAATAAGAAGCCACAAAATTGGGTTAACAATCGATGAAACAACTCTAGATCGTTCTCTCTGGAATACTTTGAATTCCCTGTACCAGAGCGCATAAATACCTTTTAATTCGCTCATTTCCTAGACCTCATATTCATAGCTTTATCAGCCCAACTACCTTCAGGTGAACCTTCTCTTATCCCTCTTCCAGTATAATGCAAAAACACATCATCTAATGTGGGCGTACGAATCTCAACAGAATCCACTTTCCCTGCAATCCTCAGAATCTCTTGCAGATGCTTGTTTGCATCTTCAACTGTTAAACACAACTCACCATCACATCCGCTTACTTTCTTCACGTATTTCAAATTTTTAAAAATATTTTCATCAAGGTTTTCAGCCTTTAATCTAACAATATCACCACCTAAGCTTTTTTTCAACTCTTTCGGAGTACCCATCACAACAATCTTACCACAATCAATTATTGCCAACCTGTTACAAAGCTTATCAGCCTCCTCCATATAATGCGTGGTGATTATGATGGTCATCTTTTTTTCTTTAGCGAGCTTTTCTATATACTTCCAGATAACATCCCGTGATTGAGGATCAAGACCAAGGGTCGGCTCATCTAAAAATAAAACCTTTGGATGATGCATGAGTCCTCTGGCAAGCTCAAGTCTTCTCCTCATACCGCCAGAATATTTTTTAACCAGATCATCTTTTCTACTAGTGAGATCAACGAGCTCAAGAACCTCTTTTATTCTCTGTTCTCTTAGATCATTTGGCATATCATAAAGCCAACCATGAAGCTTCAGATTCTCATAGCCGGTTAATATTTCATCAGAACTAGGATCTTGGAAAACTATTCCTATTGATTTTCTAACTTTATCTGGTTGTTTAATAATATCAAAATTATTGACAGTTGCAGTTCCAGATGTTGGCTGCTTCAAAGTTGTAAGCATAAGAAGAGTGGTAGTTTTTCCAGCTCCGTTTGGGCCAAGAAGCCCGAATATCTCACCATCCTGTATTTTAAGGTTAAGATTATCTACCGCATTTAGATCATTGTATTTTTTTGTCAAGTTTTTTGTTTCTATAACATACATAAAAACTCCCTACCAAATAACTATTTCAAATCACTTCACTTCTTTCTTATGCGGAAGCCCATATCATACAAGAACTATTAGAAAATTTTGTAAAAGAAAGTTAATTTAATTATTTTTCTTCATTGTCTATTCCTTATTTTATCATAACACCCTTTACAAATGAGACCATGAACCCTATGGTTATAAAGATCACAAACAGGGAAAATCTTTCTACATTGGCTGCAACGCCTTTTACTCTCACTTTTACTACACATAAATACCAAAAAACAATAGACGTTAATAAAATCATCTAAAATAATATAACAACTTCTCTTATAATATTCTCCAAAATCTTATATACCAAATATTGTTTACTATCAAACGGGATGCAAAGCATAACCCACTAAAGATAGAGGGTTAATGCTAAAAAATGATGGGAAGGGATGTGATCTGTACATTAAAGAAATTCAGATAGAAAATTTCAAATCATTTGGAAATAAACTCACGATACCATTTTTCCCGGGTTTCACAGCAATAACCGGTCCAAACGGTGCTGGGAAAAGCAACATAGCTGATGCAGTACTTTTTGTGTTAGGTCCTAAAAGCTCAAAAGTTATGAGAGCAGGTAGATTAACTGATTTGATTTTCAATGGTGGGAAAAAGCACAAAAACCCGGCAAAATATTGTAAGGTATCATTAGTTTTTGATAACGCAGAGAGGAAATTACCTGTTGAGTCAGATGAGGTAACACTTACAAGAATGATCAAGAGAGCTCCACTAAAAGACAACCCTGATAATTACTATAGTTATTTTTACATAAATGATCGTGCAGCTTCTTTCTCGGATTTCGTTAACCTACTAGAACATGCTCGTATATCAGGGGATGGCTACAATATTGTGAAACAAGGGGATGTGACCAACTTGATAGAGATGGGTTCTGTTGACAGGAGAAGAATAATAGATGATATAGCGGGAATTAGCGCCTTTGATGAGGATATTAAAAAAGCGGAAAAAGAACAACAGGAGGTGGACAGTAATTTAGAACGTATAAGCATCATACTAGGTGAGATATCAAGCCAGATAAGACAGTTAAAAAATGATAGAGATAGTGCCTATAGGTATAAGGAACTGAAGGATAAACTATATGAAACAAAAGCAAAAATAGCTGTAAAAAAGAAACAGGAGATAGAGGCACAGATAGCGGAGATAACCCAGCAGATACAATCATATGACGCTGAAAAAACCAAGTTAGAAGAAAAAAGCAAAGAATTAAGAGAAGAATATGCAGAAGCCCAGAGGAAACTAGAGGAAATAGAAGAAAAAATCGGAGAAGTTGGTGGAGACGAGGTAAAAGAAATTAAAACAAAAATAGACTTGACTAGGGCTGAGGAAATAAAAATAGATGAGAGGATTAATTACTCAAATGACGAGATTAAATCACTACAGAATGAGGAAAAAGAGCTCAAGAACAATTTAGAGTTAATAGAAAAAGAGTTGGAGGAGTATAATCAACAAAAAGAAGAGTCAAACAAAAAACTTGAGGAAAAACAAGCTGAGCTGAAACAAAAAGAAACAGAGCTTAATGATTTGAAGGAGAACATAGCGAAATCAGATGATAAATCAATGGATTTAACCAAGGAACTTATAAAGATGCGTGAAGAATATAATGAAAAACAAAGCATAGTTCATGAGCTTAAACTTAGGTCTGATAGGATTAATGAGAAAATTGGTGCATTGGATCTGCAGATAGCTGAGATGCAGGAAAACAAATCAACCTATGAGTTTGAGTTGAAGGATATTGATTGGCAGATAAGTGAAATTGGGAAAGAACATCATGAAAAAACTAGAAAAACGAAGGATATTGAGAAAAAGATTTTTGATAAAAAGAAGCGTGAGGCGGAGATCACAGAGGAGTTAGGTGAGTTAGAAAATGTTATACGGTCGCTTCAGCGTGAGCAATCGAAACTACAAGCGGAGTATGATGCTATACAATCTGTTCAGGGTAAATATAATCAGGCTGTTAACGAGATTTTAAAAGCAAGGGATAATGGTTTATTGAATGGTATTCATGGTACTATAGCTGAGTTGGCGAAGGTTGATGAAAAATATGCTGTAGCTATGGAGGTTGCAGCTGGGGCTAGGATGCAATCTATAGTGGTTGATGACGATGAGACAGCGGCAAAGGCTATACAGTTTTTACAAAAAGAGAACCTTGGTAGAGCAACTTTCTTGCCTTTGAATAAGATGGTTGCTGGTAAACCACGTGGTAAGGCGTTGATGGTTGTTAAGGATCCTAAATCTCATGGTTTCGCGATGGATGTTGTTAAATTCAAAAATGAGTATGAGGGTGCATTTTGGTATGTTTTTGGTGACACGATAATTGTTGATAGTCTGAATGATGCTAAGCGTCTGATGGGTGGTGTCCGTCTGGTGGATCTCAAGGGTTCTTTGATAGAGGCAACGGGTGCTATGATAGGTGGTAGTGTGCCGAAGACGAGGTTATCTTTTAGTGGTGTTGATAGAGCAAAACTAGATGAGATAACCCATAAACTACAAACAGCTATACAAAACCAGGAGCAGTTGTCCAAAGAGTTCACAGATCTGAAGAAAGAAATCTTGGAGTTGGAGAACAGCCTTGGTGGTTTTAGAACTGAGATTGATGTTGATACGCAGGCTAAAAACCTTGAGGTACGTAAAAAAGAGTTCAAAGGTAAACTGGATGTTTTGCTGAAAGACCTTGAAGCAAAAAACATGGAGAAGCAAGAACTGGAAAATGAGAAAAACAACATTGTTTCAGAAATTGAGAAACATGAAAAACGTATAAAAGAATTAGACAAGATAAAAGAGGAAAAGGGTAGCTTGTTGTTGAAGGGGACGAAGAAGGAGTTAGCCCAGCAGGCACGAGCTTTGGAGAAAGAGGTATCAACGCTGCAGGAATCTTCTTTAAGTTTACGTTCTGAGCTAGATGCTCTTGAGAAAAAAATAGAGTTGCTTAATGATAGAAAAAATGAGGTTTCCATAAAAATAGAATCAATTAATAACGAGGTGGAAAAACTAAAAACCTCTGTTAAAGAGTTGAAGGAATCTAAATCAAAGTATCATGATGAGCTAAAGGCTTTGATGAATGTAGAAGAGCAGATATCAGGTAAAATCAAAGGTTTAGCTAATGAGCGGGATAAACTTTACAAACATAAAGTATCGGTTGAGAACGAGCTTGATAAGATTAATACACGTATTGAATCCTATATTGATCTTAGGTCACGTGCTGAATATCGTTTGCCAACACTTGAGGAGTCAATAAAGGAGATAGAACAAGAACTTAAACTATATAATGTTGAAATCAAAGACAAAAAACTGCCGAACTTGGAGGCGTTAAAAGATGCTGTAAACAGTATAGAGGCTAGTATGAAAGAACTAGAACCAGTTAACATGCGGGCTTTGGAGGAGTATGAGCATCAGCTTGAGAGGAAAAATAAACTTGATGAGGATGTTAAACACTTAAAAGATCAGAAGAAAAACCTGGTGAAACTTGTATCTGAGATTACAGCAAAAAAGAAAGATAGGTTTTTTGAAGTATTTGATGTTATAAACAAAAACTTTAAGGAGATGTACGCGCAGCTATCAGAGGGTGGGGAGGCGGAGTTGCAGCTGGAAGACCCTGAGAACCTTTTTGAAAGTGGTTTGACGATAAAGGCGAGACCAAGGGGTAAAAAAGTCCTACTCTTATCTGCTTTGTCTGGTGGAGAAAAAAGTATTGCATCACTAGCTTTTATATTCGCTATACAAAGATATGACCCAAGCCCGTTCTATGTCCTTGATGAGGTTGATATGTTTTTGGATGGTGTTAACGCGGAGATTGTGTCAAAGATGATTAAAAACCAGTCAGAGTACTCGCAGTTCATAATGGTTTCACTGCGTAAAGTGGTTTTGAAAGAGGCAAACCATGTTTATGGTGTAACAATGAAAGAAACAGGTGTGTCTGAGATGATAGGGAACATAGACCCAGAGATAGTTGGACCAAAAGGTGAGATAAACCTGTTTGAAGGAGGACAGTTACGTGCAACAGTCTAAACTAGTTGACACAGAGGTGATAAACCATCTGCTATTCCATAAATCACTCATAGATGAGAAAGATGATGCATCAAGGATAAACTACTACGTTGATCTACTACAGAAGACCAACGAGGGTGAACATGTAACAATGGAAAACCCTTTTGATCGATCTATAGCAATAGCATTTGAGTTGGTTATGAGAAATCATCTAAACCCATGGGACATAGACCTAGTAAGTTTCTCAACCATGTACCTGAAACGTGCAAAAGAAGAGAAAATCGATCTTATAACAGCAGGTCGTATAATCTATATGGCATGGAAGGTGCTCAAGCTGCAAAGCGACAACCTTGTTGTAACAATGGAGGCGCAACAAAAACAAGAAGAACAACCATTTGGTTGGGAGGATATGCCAACAAGTATATGGGATAACCTAGATGATTACTCATACACAAACCTTATATTGAAAAACCCGGAGCCGCCGCTGGTAGAACCACTTAGGAGAAACGCGCAGAGGAAAGTTACACTAATAGAACTATTAGATGCATTCAACCAGGTGAGAAAAGAATCAGAGGAGTACCAGCTACTAGAGCAACAGCGGCAGGAGGAGAGAAATAGAATAGCGTTGTTGGCACGTAAACACATGGTTGGAACAGCACATGAAGACCACATTGAAGAAGATGTTATGACGGTATGGCAGAAAATCAAGAAGCACCCGAACAAAACGATGACGTTACAAGAACTATGCGGTAAGAAAAAAGACAAAGAAGAGCTTATAAAAATCTTTGTATCAATACTTTTCCTAGCATACGATAACAAGATAACCGTTTACCAGCAGAAATTCCCATATGGAAAGATTTTTATTAAAAATATAGGATACACATAAAATGGGGAAAAAATAGATGGGTTTAAAAGAAAGAAAATTGGTGGAATCGGTACTATTCTCAGCAGGAAAACCAGTATCCATAGAGGAGATACAAGAGGCGACAAGGCTT
>JARYMC010000047.1 GCA_029907305.1 Candidatus Thermoplasmatota archaeon | reverse complement strand
TTGGGTTTTATCCTTTTCTTGGCACATCCCATCTAATAGGAAAAAATGAATGTTTTTTTTTCTTTAATTATTTATTTTGGGATGAAGCCTTTTGCTACAATTCTTCTAAGCGTTTCTTTAACGCATTCATTCCAAAGATAACTCTGATAAGCATTTACAAACATTTCTCTAAGACTCGAAGGTATTTTTTTGTAAGAGGCAAGCCAGCTTTTTGTTTTTACATATTCACTTATAACATCTGCAAAAACCCTGTTTTTTACCCCCACATGTCCTAATTTTTTCCAATTAGCTAATATCTCTCTTTTTTCGTCTTTTGTTTTTTTCCTCTCTTTCTTCGTATATTTTGTAAGAAATATCTTTACAGCCTGTTCGTAGTTTTTTTTGTACTAGATATTTCCCAATAAACTCGTTGTGTATTACACTTCCAAATCTCTGTGAATCAAAATAGTTTGGAACACCAATGTCTGAGATGCTTGTTGCTCTACTATATATCCCCGGTATTTCACCTTTTTGTATGTTTCTTACAGTTATCGTAAATTTATTACCCTGTAGGTCACCTGTTTCTATCCTCTTGTTACTATAACCGATGAACTCTAGTTTTATGTTTCTCATATCCTTTTTTTTGATGTGTTGTTCTACTGGAATCGAGATGTATTGTCTCGTCAATCCGTGTTTATCCTTTAACCCCGCAAACCCAATTTTTGGTGAAGGAATTTTTAATTCTTTTGATATGATTTTAACAGCATCAAATGTGTCAAGTTCCTTTTTTTCCATTAGAAAAATTTGGTATCTATCTTTGTTTTTTTGATATCTTGAAATTGGGTATTTCTTCTACGATAAAATCTTCTGAGAGTTGTTTAAGTTTCATTTTTTTACAAAAACAATAAAATATTACAAGAATATAACCCTGTCCATACTTGGGGTAGGTGTCCTTATGTATCTAACAAAGGAAGAAGAAAAAATTCTTGATGGCGAGCAAGGCGAAGTAATGGAAAGAATGTTTAGACTCCTTGTTCGTCTTGGTGAAATTTACAAAGCAGATAAAATGATACCTGTTGGTTCTGTACAGGTCGCTGGGGTATCATATAAATCTATTGCTGATCCTGGTACAGAATTTTTAGAAGACCTTGCGGAAAAAGGTGCAAAGGTGAAGGTTCTAACTTTCCTGAACCCAGCCGGGATGGACCTGGAAAACTGGGAGAAACTTGGTTTTCCAGAGTCTTTTGCTAAAAATCAGTTACGTATAATGAATGCTTTTAAAAAAATGGGAATAATAGTAACTTCTACCTGTACACCGTATCTAGCTGGTAATTTACCAAGATTCAGGGAGCATATTGCTTGGTCGGAAAGCTCAGCTGTTTCATTTTCAAACTCGGTAATTGGTGCAAGAACCAATAGAGAAGGTGGGCCTTCTGCTCTTGCTGCAGCAATCTGTGGTAAAACACCAAATTATGATTTACATTTAGATGAAAACAGGCATCCACATGTTAAAATAAAAGTTGAAGTTGATTTAGAGTTTAGTTCAGATTTTGGTGCACTAGGTTATCATGTTGGTAAACTCGTGAAAAACAAGATACCTTATTTTATTGGTATAAAAGATGCGAATACAGATCAACTAAAAGCTCTTGGTGCTGCGATGGCTGCGTCTGGTGCGGTTGCTCTTTATCATGTTGAAGGCCTTACACCAGAGGCAAGCCTTGTAAAAAAAGATGATTTGGAGACCATAAATGTTGGTAAAAAGGAGATAAGAGAGGTTTACGGAAAACTCAACTCAGGTAAAGAACCTGATATAGTTATTCTTGGTTGCCCACATGCTTCACTTAGGGAGATTTCAGTATTGGCAGATAAACTTAAAGGTAAACATTTGAAGAAACCGGTTTGGATATGTACATCACGTGTTATGAAAGAAGCGGCAGAGCGAATGGGTTTTGCTGAGATAATAGAAAAAGCTGGTGGTAGCATAGTTGCTGATACCTGCATGGTTGTTTCACCAATAGAAGAAATGGGATACAAGGTTACTGGTGTTGATTCTGGTAAAGCAGCAAACTATCTACCAGGTTTTTGTAAACAAGAAGTATTTTTTGCTGATATAAACAAACTTATTGAGGTGCAAACATGAAAGGAAGAACAATTTCACCAGGGAAAGCAAAAGGTGTTGCTATTGTCTCAAAGGAACCAATAGGTTTCTACGGTAGTTTTGATATAAAAACAGGGAAGATGATTGAAAAGGGTCATCCATTGGAAGGAAAAAACATAAAGGACAAGATACTAGTCTTCCCATGTGGTAAAGGCTCAACAGTTGGTTCATATGTTATTTATGGTTTAAAGAAAAATGGTGTTGCACCAGCTGGTATAATTAACAAAGAAACAGAAACAATTGTTGCCACAGGTGTAATTCTTGCTGGGATTCCATGTGTTGATCAAATTGATATAGATAAGATAAAAGACGGAGACACTGTATTTTTAGATGCTGATAACGGTATTGTTGAAATAAAATAAAATTAAATTTTACTAATTTTGTCGTAGGATGTTTGTTCTAAAATATTTATATATAATTAAAATTAAATATATAATATAAAAATATTGGAATGAGATGAAAATTATGAATTTAAAAATCCTAACAATTGCAGTGATGCTGATGGTGTTAGGTGGTACTTTTCTTTCAGCAGCTGAACTAAACAATAATGCAGGAAAAACTGCTACATTTGAAATCAAAGAAATAAGAGTAGCAATTTTTACTGATGACACTTTAGATGAAAATTTCTACGGACCATATGGTAGAACTGTACACTTTTTACATGCACTGGAGGATTATTCTTGGAAAGTTGGAAGTATTACATATTGCTTTAAAACAACAATATTAAGGACAGAAGATATCTTGAAAGGCAGGTTGACAACTAATAATTTTGATGTTCTTTTATATCCTCCAGATTCAGTTAATGAATATTCTACATCTTATGGTAGAAAGATGTTACCAAGAAATATAATGAGAAAGAATAGGATGGTAAATTTCGTAAAAGCAGGTGGCGGATTTTTTGGAACTTGCGGTGGTGGTCTGGTTGCCGGCGATTTAAAGAACAAACCAATAACTTTACTGGAAAAATTATATAAAAATTGTTGTCTAGGAATTTCAAAGGCGAATGTATATTTTCAAAATGATCTGCCTGTTTTTGGTCAGTTATCAATATATGGCTATAAATACGCTCATTCAGGTGGATATATTACTTTCTCTGGCTGGAATTTGACTGATTATGATATTAATTATCATGTTGGTGTATGCTTAGATGTACCGATTTTAAATGATAATGCAATTTTTGATGATTATTGTAAGGATACTTGCAGAATTAGATGGATAGGCGGACCACCATATATATTGCCTGAAAATTCGGAAAATATTAAGGTTTTAGCAAAATTCCCAGCGGAAGAAATATCAGACAATGAATCAACAAGGATTCATTATTGGAAATATGTTGGTGGTTTACGTGGAATGGCAAAGGCGATGATTTTTGGTAAAAATGAAATTCTCTGGGGTGAAACATTGAATCCATTTATGAAAGCGCTTATTTATGCTGAGGATTGGAAGATGATGGATGATATTGTTGAGACAAATTTTTCAAATAAACCTTTTATGATCACCGAGATTTACGATAATGAAAATCAGGCGAGGATTGTTCGTTGTGTAGGTCACCCTGAGGATAATGTCTGGTGGGGTGGCCATATTGAAGAGTTAGATGATACAAAAAATAACAACATGTTTGATGGATTTCATAGATGGAGAGATATAATTCCTGAGAATGAAACTGTCGAGGATGAATTTTCATATACATTTTGGATTGTTCGCAGGAGTGTTGCTTGGGCTTCAAAAAAGGTTCCTGATAATGATCTTCCACCGATTTATGGCTCTTCGGAGGTTAGGGATTTTGATTCATATAACCAATCTTTAGAGTTTACTATATATGGTAATGCAGAGGAATCAAATAGTGTCGAATCATTAGATTTGTATTATCGATATTCATCTGATAACATATCATGGGGTGATTGGACATTATACGGTACAGACATAGATGGTTCTGATGGTTGGAGTTGGAAGTTCAATGCTACTTTAGCTAATGGACCCGGCTATTATCAATTTTATTCATTGAGACATGTACGATATGAACACGAGTGGTTAAATGAAACAGCTCCACCAGGATCAGATGCAATAGCTTATGTTATTTAGTGAAAAATGATGTTTAAAAAACCTCTTTGATACTAAGTAGAGGATATTAATTAAAGTAGAGCTCTCATAATCCAAGAAGTAGCAAGACCATTCAACACTACCTCTTGGTTAACATCACTATCAGACCATGTTATTTTACCGGTAACATTACTCATACCAACCTTCATGCCAACATAGGTTGGGAACTTCCAAATCTTACAAAAAGCGTTATCTGTTTTAATGTCAAGATCCAGTTTTATTTTAGCTGATTTTAACAATAACTGTGTTGCACGTGCATCAGCTGATACACTATACTCAGATGGCATAGTAACAATTTTTAGGAAAACCTTTTCATCTGATTTAGTGACCCTGATATTAATGTCATCAAGTGATGTTAGTGTTTTTCCCTCATCGGTTGTTATAAACAATGTACTAAACGGGTTGATCCTAGATGTCCTGGTTGATATAAACTGTGGAGTCGGATAATAATTGGCGAGGTATATACTCCAACCATTGCTTAAGCTCATGTGGAACCAGTCCCATCCACCTATAAACCCTCTTCTTACGATAATTGGTGTCCATGAATGCTCATGAAAACCAGTACCTTTTACCTTATACTCCTTGTCATCGATCTTAATGGTACCATTAACCCTGCATCCAAGGAACACGTAGTTTGCAATCATACTCCTTGATTTAAGAAAAGCTCTTTCACTAACAGTCCAAATAGGGTCAGATGGTGCAAAATAATCCAAATCTATTATGATTTCGTGGTCTTTATCGATATCATTGTCTTTTACGTATACATGCCACGTTGGTGCTTTACCCTCAGCCCATGAATCGCCATATTTCACACTAACACCTGGTGACGTAGCTGTAAGCATGGGTTTAGATAATATACCAAAACCTCTTTTACTGTTGATAATACCACCGTACCGCTCCCCATCTGGTCCATTAAGTGTAACTACAAGAACATCTGGTTTAAATGTACCAAACAAATCACCATAAGCCATATGGTTAAAACTAACAGCAAGAGACCAACCATCTAACTCGCTGTCTCCTCCACCCAGTATAGCACTGAAATACCACCATTCTCTACTGGTACGTATCTTCTGGTAATGCGAGCCCTCATCATCTGCTGTAACAGCCCTCATATAACCGGGTATCATTGATGTTGGTGGCACAATCTGTGGTGTTACAACCTCTTCTTCGCCGGTTTCCCTCTGTTTTTTTTCACCGTTAAAAGAGAGATAGTTTGCTTTATATAGGACTACCACTGCTATTATTATAAGGGCTACCACAATTATTGCATCTATCTTCTTAATTTTCAGAGTCATTTTATACCCGTTATAGTATTATTTTTATATAAACCTTTATATTAATACTTATTAAATGTTTCTTTACAAACGTTACCAGAACAACCTCCTAAATTGTATCAACAAACACAGCGGAAAGATATATTAGGCAACATAAAGTTACAGGTTTTTTAGCTTACGGAGAAGGAGATTTTTACGAAAATGACACCAAACAGACAAAACGCTAAACTGGTTCTAGAAGATGGCTCTGTTTTCCAAGGCTATGCCTTCGGCGCAAAAAAACCTACCAACGGCGAGGTCGTATTCAACACAGGTATGGTTGGCTACCCAGAAAGCCTAACAGACCCTTCTTATCATGGGCAAATACTGACTTTAACATACCCTTTGATAGGCAACTATGGTGTGCCAGGCTACGAAAAAGAAGACAACATACTAAAATACTTTGAATCAGAAAAGATACAAATCCAAGGTTTAGTAATATCAGATTATTCTGAAAACTACTCCCATTGGAACGCAAAAAAATCTTTG
Organism: Candidatus Thermoplasmatota archaeon; assembly: GCA_029907305.1. Lineage (NCBI taxonomy): Archaea > Methanobacteriati > Thermoplasmatota > Thermoplasmatota archaeon. The sequence goes on along the minus strand of JARYMC010000047.1, from coordinate 5,578 downwards.
TCAGAATGGATGAAAGAACACAAAATACCAGGCATCTATGGTGTTGATACAAGAGAGCTAACAAAAAAAATTAGAAAAAAAGGCACACTTCTAGGAAAAATAGTTTACAATGTCAAAGAAAACATAGGTTTCGAAGACCCAAATAAAAGAAACCTGGTTGCAGAAGTCAGCATAAAACATCCTGTTGTCTACAAAAAAGGTAAAAGAAGAATTATCATTGTTGACTGTGGAACAAAAAACAACATAATACGCGCCTTTCTAAAAAGAGATTTCACTATCATTAGGGTACCATGGGATTATGATTTCCTGAAAGAAAAAGCAGATGGTATTGTTATTTCAAATGGCCCTGGTAACCCAAGATTATGTAAGGCTACAATCCAGAATGTTAAAAGGGCTTTTTCAAAAAACATACCAATCCTTGGTATATGCCTTGGTTCACAGATACTAGGTTTAGCAGCTGGTGCTAGTACATACAAACTGAAATATGGTCATAGAAGCCACAACCAACCCTGTGTTGAGGCTGGTACAAAAAGATGCTACATAACCTCACAAAACCATGGTTACGCTGTTGATGCTGATACTTTACCTGAGGATTGGCGTGAATGGTTTTATAATGATAACGATAAAACAAACGAGGGTATACACCATATATCAAAACCGTTTTTTGGTACACAATTCCATCCTGAGGCTTCGCCAGGTCCTGATGATACCGAGTTTTTGTTTGACATGTTCCTGAGGTCAATGAGATGAAAAAGAAAATCAAAAAAGTGTTGTTACTTGGCTCAGGTGCTATACGCATAGGACAAGCTGGTGAGTTTGATTACTCTGGTAGCCAGGCTATAAAAGCGTTAAAAGAAGAAGGCATCAAAACCATACTGGTCAACCCAAATATTGCAACCATACAGACATCAGATTATCTTGCAGACAAAGTATATTTTTTACCAATAGACTCTTATTTTGTTGAAAAAGTAATTGAAAAAGAAAAACCAGATGGTGTACTACTTGGCTTCGGTGGACAAACAGCGTTAAACGTTGGTGTGGAACTAGCAGAAAAAGGTATTTTCAAAAAACATAAGATTGAAGTCCTTGGTACACCAATTGAGGCTATACTAAACACAGAAGACCGTGATCTTTTTGTAAAAAAAATAAAAGAAATAAACCTGAAAGTACCAGTTAGCAAGGCTGTAACAAATGTTAGAGATGCTGTGGAGGTAGCAAAAGAAATCGGTTACCCTGTAATGTGCAGAATAGCATACGCCCTAGGTGGTCTCGGGTCTGGCGTAGCTTATGATGAGAAACAACTTGTTGAGTTAACAAAAAAAGCGTTCTCTTATACAAAACAGATTTTGGTTGAAGAGTATTTTGGTGGATGGAAAGAACTTGAGTATGAGGTTGTGAGAGATCAATACAACAACTGTGTTGTTGTTTGTTCAATGGAAAACATTGACCCCATGGGTATACACACTGGTGAGAGCATAGTTGTTGCACCAGTACAGACACTAACATCATCTGAGAACTTCAAACTACGGGCAATGTCTATAAAAGTGATAAGAAAACTTGGTATAGTCGGTGAATGCAATATACAATTTGCCCTAGACCCTAAATCAGAGGATTACCGGATAATAGAGGTTAACGCCAGACTTAGTAGAAGCTCAGCCCTTGCATCAAAGGCAACAGGTTACCCACTTGCTTTTATTGCAACAAAACTAGCTTTGGGTTATAGTCTGAATGAGGTGAAAAACATAATAACAGGTGAAACCTCAGCATGTTTTGAACCAGCCCTTGACTATGTTGTTGTGAAATACCCGCGATGGGATCTACAAAAGTTCAGGCGTGTCACACAAACTATCGGCTCAGAGATGAAATCTGTTGGCGAAGTAATGGCTATTGGTAGAAGCTTCGAAGAATCATTGCAAAAGGCTATACGTATGCTGGATGTTGGAATGAATGGTTTAACATGCAACAACCTAAGTTTCAATGATCTAGAAAAAGAGCTTTCTCAGCCAACTGATAAAAGAATGTTTGCCATAGTTGAGGCTATAAAACAGGGTTATACGATCGATAAAATATATGAGTTATCTAAGGTAGATAGATGGTTTTTGTATAAAATAAAAAACATAATAGAGCTGGAAGAAAAAATTAAAAAATACCAGCTCAAAAATTTACCTCGTTCTCTTTTAGCAGAAGCAAAACAAAAAGGTTTTTCAGACAAACAAATAGCCTTGTTGACAAAGACAGCTGAGTTGGATGTTAGAAAAAAGAGGAAAAAACTTGCTATAGTTCCATTTGTTAAACAAATCGACACGCTTGCAGCAGAGTACCCAGCTAAAACCAACTACTTGTATCTAACATATAATGCTTGCAAAGACGATTTAGATTTCAGAGAAAAGAACAAGGTTATTGTACTTGGTGGTGGGGCATATCGTATTGGTTCGTCTGTCGAGTTTGATTGGTGTTGTGTGAACGCTGTTGCAACATTACGTAACCTGAAATATAACACAATTATGATTAACTGTAACCCGGAGACAGTTAGTACAGATTATGATATATGTGATAAACTGTATTTTGATGAGTTAACATTTGAGCGTGTACTTGACATATGTGACAAAGAGAAAACATTTGATGTAATAGTATCTATGGGTGGTCAGATACCAAACAACCTAGCGTTGCCATTACATGAATCAGGTGTACGTATACTAGGGACTTCACCATCTGATATTGATACAGCTGAAGATAGACATAAATTTTCGCAGCTACTAGATAAACTACAAGTTGATCAACCGGAATGGAAAGAGCTAACCAGCCTTGGGGATGCTGAGGAGTTTGCAAATAAGGTAGGTTACCCGGTACTAGTTAGACCAAGCTATGTATTAAGTGGTGCAGCGATGAGCATAGCGTTGAGCAAAGACGAGTTAAAAGAATATTTGAAGAAAGCCTCTGAGGTCAGCAAAGAACACCCTGTTGTGATAAGCAAGTTTATAACAGGTGCAAAAGAAATAGAGATAGATGCTGTGGCCAACCATGGTAACTTGTATTGTTATGCTATATCTGAACATGTTGAGAATGCTGGTGTACACTCAGGTGATGCAACACTTGTTTTACCACCACAGAGAACCTACCTGGAAACAATGAGGAGAATAAAAATAATAACAAAAAAAATCGCTAAATCACTGAATATAACAGGGCCTTTCAACATACAGTTCATAGCGAAAGACAACGACGTAAAAGTGATAGAATGCAACCTACGTGCATCAAGAAGCTTCCCATTTGTATCAAAAGTCTTCAAAATAAACTTCATAGACCTTGCCACAAAAATAATGATGAAAAAAACAGTGCCAATTATAGATCGTTCATCATTTGACCTTGACTATGTCGGTGTCAAGGCATCACAGTTCTCATTCACTAGACTAAAAGGTTCAGACCCAATACAAGGCGTGGAAATGACATCAACAGGTGAAGTAGCATGCCTAGGGGATGATTTCAACGAAGCATTCCTAAAAAGCTTACTATCAGTGGGGTTCAAACTACCAAAAAAAACAATACTACTCTCCACTGGGCCAATACACAGCAAAGCAGAATTCCTCAGCGACACCAAGATACTAGACAAAATGGGTTTCAAATTCTACGCCACAAAGGGAACAGCAGATTTTATGGAAGCCAATGGTATAAAAGCTGAAGTACTATATTGGCCTCTAGAAAAACAGGAGCCAAATACGTTAACATACATAGCTGATGGGAAAATCGATTTGGTTATAAACATACCAAAAAACATAGAAAGAGAAGAACTAGACAATGACTATCTTATAAGGAGAAAAGCTGTTGATTTTGATGTGCCATTAATAACAAATCTGCAGCTTGCTAAAAGATTTGTTGAAGCAATTAGTAGAGTCTCTTTAGATGATTTGAAGATTAAAAGCTGGGATGAATACACATAGTTTTTCAATTAAACCTATTTTTTTATGATTTTTTTGTCTACATACCCACAAGTATATCCGTGTATGTATGCATCTGCGAAAAAGACACTTAAAACCATAAAATATTTTATTTATTCGACGGCAATGGGAAGAAGCCGTAGTATTAACGACTTTTTTCCAAATTAGAGACCCATCCAATTAATTACCCCCTCTAATAAAAAAATTCACCTCTCTGCTTCTTCCCATTATTGCTGTTCCACATTTTTGTTGATTGAAAAAAGATATTAACCCCTTATCTGTTAACATCTGTTAACAAATTTTGTATGTTGGAGGCAAAAAACATTATGAGAAAGGGAGAAAATAAAAAAATATTTTTAGGCAGGGCAAAAATTGGTGTTGTAATATGTGTTTTGATGTTAACTGCATCTTTTGCAACAGCAATAGGAACGATACAAACTAAAAACTTGGTTGGAACCAAAAACAATGTTATAAATAGTTTGAATTACTCATTTTTATTTAAACAACCAACCTTTGATTTAAGACAGATAGATAACTCTGAGTACACGCTTATAGAGATGCCTGGTTGTATAACAATGGCTAAAACAAGTGGTCAACCAGCGTTACCTGTCCATTTTGCTACGATTTTGTTGCCACCAAAGACAGATGTTATTAGTATAGATGTTGTTGGTACCCAAGAACCAATTGATATTTCTGGTATAAATCTTAACCAAAAACCGGTGTTGCCTTATCAGCATTCAGTTCCTTTTGATTGTACAGTGCCACAAGAATTTGAAAAAGACATGAGTATATATTCCTCAAATGCTGTGTATCCATCTAACCTTAACTCGGAGTACAGTGTTGGATATAGTAGAGGTTATGCAATTCTAAACTTTGGGTTATACCCAATACAATATAACCCATGTGAGGGTACTTTAACCTATTACTCTGAAATAAAAGTGACTATTAATCTAAGGGAAACAGGATATGTTAATGAGTTTTTCAGAAATGATCCAGATGATAAGGCGTGGGTAGAAAAACTTGTTTATAACCCTGAGATAACTGATATGTATACTGCTGATTTACCTACTTTTGACTACCCTGGAGGTCTGTGTGATCCTAGTGAAAGTTATGATTATGTGATTATCACAACTACATACAATGGTCTTGATTATTGGGAAACATCTAGTACCTTACCTTATAATTGGCAGAGTTTAATGGATAAACATCTTTCTAATGACGGTTTAAGATGCACATTGGTTACAGTTCAAGATATTTATGCTTGTTCTGATTATTGGAATTCTGCTCCATTGTTTAATGATACACAAGCAAAAATACGTGAATTTTGTAAGGATGCCTATATGGACTGGGGAACTGATTATATTTTAATCGGTGGTGATGGTGAATCAAATTGGATACCTGCTCGTGACATGGATACAAACTATGAAAAAGATATTGATGCTGATATATACTGGAGCAATCTTGACAATAATTTCAATGCTGATGGTGATAATTATTGGGGTGAAGAAGGAGATAATGGTTTTGATTTATATGCTGAGTTGTTCATAGGTCGTGTAACTTGTGACGTACCACAGGATGTTTCAAACTGGTTGAAAAAAGTATTTTATTATATTGATAGCACAGAAGCAGATTATCTTGACAATGCA
>JARYMC010000046.1 GCA_029907305.1 Candidatus Thermoplasmatota archaeon | reverse complement strand
CTGTATGTTCTATGATCTATTTCAAAGTAAAATATTGTTCAAGAGATGATTCTTCGACTCATTTCGGGATGTAGCCTTTAACCATTAAAATCGCATTAGTTTAAAACATGAACATTTGTATTTTGCTAAATTTTATTAGATTTTAAACCCACTCATATATTTTTTTCTTTTTTTTAGCTCATCATATGGTATTATTTCTTTAATTGAGTTAATGGAAATAGCAGATCTTGACAACTCAGTTTGAAAAGTTATGGTATCCTCGAATATCTCTGTTATTGTGCCATCCAAAATTTCCCCTGTGTCTTTAATGAGTTTTACATATTGGCTTTTGAATGATTCCACCAAATTTTTTTCCATACGTGCCCCCTCTAACTCATTTATTATTAGCAAAATAATTTATGTTTGTTATTTATTCTTTTCCCTAGATTTTGTATTAGTTTTCATCAGTAGAATCTCTCGAAGAACTATTCGCAGATTTTTACAAAATTCTTGAAAATTTGTTCACCGTACTCTGTATGTTCTACCTCTGGGTGGAACTGTAATCCGTAGAATGGTTTTTTCTTGTGTCTCATAGCCTGTATTTTACAGTTTTCACTCTCAGCTAGTAGCTCAAACATCTTTGGTAAAACAGTTACCTCATCATTGTGTGACTCCCATACTATTGATTTTTTAGGTACTTTTTCAAAAAGAGGCTCATTTTCTACCAGCAATGTGAGTCCTATTTTGCCGAACTCTGGTATCTTTGATGGTTTTGCGTCGCCGCCGAAGAATCTTGCCATGAATTGATGCCCCGCGCATATGCCAAGTATTGGGAATTCTGCTTTCTCTAAGTATTCTGCGCAGTTGCCTAGTTCACTGTTTAAACCTATTCTTGGTGCGCCACCAGATAGAACTAATCCATCTATATCTTCTGATATTAAGTCTTTTAGAGGCGTGGTGTTTGGTACTATTTTTGTATCAACACCTATGTCTCTGAGTGTACGCCACTCGCGGTGTGTCCACTGGCCACCGTTGTCAACAATGTAGATTTTTGTCATATTACTCCCATTCTACAGTACCTGGTGGTTTGTTTGTAACATCATATACAACGCGGTTGATTTTATCCTTCATAGTGTTTGTTATACGTGTAGAAATATTATCAATTACTTCATCTGGTATTTTACTAAAAGTACATGTCATTGCGTCTACGCTTTGTACTGCACGTACCGCTATAACATTCCCATATGCTCTTTTATCCCCGTGTACACCAACTGATTTAACTGGTAAGAGAACAGCGAAATACTGCCATGGTTTTTCCATAAGGCCTTTTTCAACCGCTGATTCTATCTCTTTTTCTACGATGTCACATGCTTCTCTAACGATTTCTGTGCGCTCAGGTGTCGCCTCACCGATTATCCTAATTGCTAGACCTGGCCCAGGGAATGGTTGTCTCTCTGAGACAGGCAAATTCAAAGCTTTTGCAACCTTGCGCACCTCGTCTTTGTAAAGATCCCTGAGTGGTTCAACGAGTTTAAGCTTCATTTTCTCTGGTAAACCACCAACGTTATGATGGGATTTTATTGTGTCACGTAAATCCCCACCTGATTCAATCCAATCTGGTGCTATAGTCCCCTGCACAAGGTATTTGATTTTTTCTTCTTCTGCGACTTTTTCAAAAACTCTTATGAATTTTTCCCCAATGATTTTACGTTTTTTCTCAGGATCTTCGACACCCTTTAGTGCACTGTAAAATTCTTTGCTCGCATCTATGAAACGAAAGTTCAATCCCAGTTGTTTCATCAGTTTTTTTACGTTCTCTGACTCATTTTTCCTCATATAACCAGTATCGACATGTACTGCGAATAGTTTCTCTCCGATTGCTTTGTTTACAAGAGTTGCACAAACAGTGCTGTCAACACCACCTGAGACGGCTATCAGTGTTTTTCCATCTATATCCTTTTTTAGTTGCGCAACAGTTTTTTCTATGAACTCATTCGCATCAAACATTCTTCAACCACTATTTACCTAATATCTCATCTCTCATCTTTTTTCTATATTCTTCTAATTTTTTTGACAAATTCTTATCATGTGTTGCTAGGATCTCTACAGCTAAAAGAGCTGCGTTGTCACCACGATCTAATCCTACGGCAGCAACTGGTATACCTGGTGGCATCTGGATAATTGATAATATTGCATCGAGGTTTACTTTACCACTGACCGGGACACCAATAACCGGTTTTGTTGTATGAGCAGCTATGCTACCAGGTAGAGCAGCGGAAAGACCTGCGATTCCAATGAAAACATCTGCATCGTTTTTTTCAACAATGTCTCTTAGAAAATCTGGTGTCCTATGTGCTGATGCAACTTTTATGTCGTAATCAACTCCGAACTCATCCAATATCTTCTGTGTTTTTTCAGCTATAGGCATATCGGATTTTGATCCAAGTATTATCTGAATCTTCATGCTTATCAAATCAGTGAAATATGATGTATTAATTAATGGTTTCGACCAAAAAAACTTTCTTTTTTTGGAGATGGTCTGGAAAGCGGAATCGGATGATGGGACAGACCCCCTTTATATTTTCTCCAGACCTCCCCATAATAGGTAACAATTATTTATTTATAAAACTCACTTTTTTAGCTATTTTTTTCTTGTGATGTGGTAGCGTAAACTAGTTATATGTGATTCTTATGTTGTCACAAAACTAAAAACCATGGGAAAAGAGTAATGAAGCTTGTTATTTGTGAGAAAAACATTGCAGCAAGAAGAATAGCTAGTATCCTCTCTCAGGGTAAAGCAAAGAGCACAAAGATTGGTGTTATACCTGTTTATGAGTTTGAAAAAGACAATGAGAAATGGGTTGTTATAGGTTTAAAGGGTCATATAATAAATGTTGATTACCCTGCTGGTTTTAACAGATGGACAAAGATTCCACCACATGAACTTATAGATGTAGAGCCTATTAAAAAGGTTAGTGAGAAAGGTATTGCTAATGCGTTGAAATCACTGGTTGATAAAAACCCTTTTGTCATTATTGCTACTGACTATGATCGTGAGGGTGAACTTATTGGTGTTGAGGCTGTAAATCTTCTTAGAGAGTACAACAAGAATATTACTCAGATTAAAAGAGCGAAGTTTAGTGCTATCACGCCTTATGAGATTAATAAGGCGTTTGATAATCTTACAGATGTTGACTATAATTTGTCTAATGCTGGTGAGGCTAGGCAGATTATTGATCTTGTTTGGGGTGCTGTTTTAACGCGTTTCATCTCACTTACTTCTAGGAGGCTTGGTAAGGATTTTCTTTCTATTGGTCGTGTTCAATCACCGACTCTTGCGCTTCTTGTTGACCGTGAGAAAGAGATTAAAAATTTTAAACCAAAGCCTTTCTGGCAGATTATCGCAAAACTTGAGAAAGGCAAGCAGTTTGATGCTGTGCATATAGAGGGTAATTTTTGGGATGAACAAAAGGCACAGGATGTTTATAATAAAATCAAGGGTGTTAAAAAAGCATTTGTCAAAAATGTAGATAAGAAGGTTGAGCATGAGATGCCACCATCGCCTTTTAACACAACCACTTTTTTGCAGGCTGCTTCTGGTATTGGTTTTTCTGCTGCTAAGGCTATGAGTGTAGCTGAAGAGCTTTACATGCTTGGTTTAATTTCTTATCCGAGGACTGATAACACTGTTTATCCTCCTTCTTTGAATATCAGAGCGATTTTAGAAAAACTAGCCTCTTCCTCTTTTTCTAAAGAAGCACAAGAAGTTATTATGAATGGTAGGGAGCATCCTACGCGTGGCAAAAAATATGCAACTGATCACCCACCTATTCATCCTGTTGGTGTGCCATCTGATGGTAAGTTACATTCTGAACAAAAAACTATATATGAGTTGATTTGTAGGCGGTTCCTTGCTACACTAGCAAAAGATGCGGTTTCTGAAACCACAGATGTTTCCCTGGATATATCTGGTGAGAATTTCAAGGCTAGTGGCTACAAGCTGATTGAGCCTAACTGGAAAAAAATCTATACTTATTTTAGAGAAAGGAAAAATGATTTACCTGATTTGTTTGAGGGGGAAACAATTGATGTGTTGAAGGTTCAGCTTAAGGAGGATTCAACCAAGCCACCGCAGAGATATACCCAGGGTTCTCTCATAGCAAAAATGGAGCAGCTTTTACTTGGTACAAAATCAACACGTCATGAAATAATCAGCAAACTCTATAGTAGAAAATATATCCTTGGTTCACAGCCTATACCAACATCGACAGCTATCGCGGTTGTTGAAGCACTGGGAGATTGTGATGTTGTTAAACCAAAGATGACCGCCCAGCTTGAAAAGGATATGAATGATATAGCTGAAGGCAAAAAAACACTTGAGGAGACTGTTAAGGAATCACGTGAGATGCTCACAAAGGTTATGAAAACCCTGGAATTAGATAAAGAAAAAATTAAAACAAACATAAAAAAAGCAATCAAAGAACAAAACAACATAGGTAAATGCCCGAAATGCGGGAAAAACCTTGTGGTAAGAGTCTCAAAAAAAGGTAAACGTTTTGTTGGGTGCACTGGTTACCCTGATTGTAACAACACCTATTCTCTGCCGCAAGAGGGCGGTGTTTTTAAGATAGATGCACCTTGCAGCAAATGTGGTTTTCCTGTTGTAAAGGTAAAAACCAAGGGCAACAGATACTGGAATATGTGTCTTAACCCTGTTTGTCCTGGTAAAAAACAAAACAAAAAACCAGCTGAGCCTGTTAAAACTTGAACTGGTTATTTTTTAATGATGCCCTTATCGGTTATATAGCCTGTAACAAATTTATGTGGTGTTACATCAAAAGCAGGGTTTCTAACTTCCACCCAATCAGGCATTATTTTTTTCCCGTTGATTTCTGTTAACTCAAACCTGTTACGTTCTTCTATAACTATTTCGCTACCATTTTTTATTTTTTTGTCAAACGTACTCATAGGCGCAGCAACATAAAAAGGTATATTGTTTTCTTTTGCAAGAACCGCTTTCTCGTATGTTCCTATTTTGTTTGCAAAATCGCCATTCTCCGCTATCCTATCTGCACCAACAATAACCATATCAATTTGTTTGTTTCTCATGAAAAAACCTGCTGCGTTATCAACAATTAACGAATGTTTTATCCCCTCTTGTTTAAGCTCCCAAGCAGTCAACAGCCCCTGTAAACGTGGTCTGGTTTCATCAGCATAAACAAAAAACTTTTTACCGTTTCTATGTGCTAGATGTAGGGGCGCAAGTGCTGTACCATAGTCAACTGTTGCCAGTGCACCAGCGTTACAATGCGTTAGAATACACATATTGTCTTTGATTAGTTTTTCTCCGTTTTCCCCGATTTTTCTACACTCTTCTACAATGTTTTCTGCGTAATTTCCTGCTGCTTCGAACTCATCAATCCCATTGTTTATTTTATCTATCATATAGTCTATTGCATAGAACAGGTCGTGTGCTGTTGGTCTCGTGGCTCTTAGTTTCTCCGCTGATTTTTTAATGTCTTTTTTTCCTAAAGCAATACCATATGCTGCTGCCACACCGATTGCTGGTGCTCCACGTACAACCATCTCTTTTATGGCAAAGACTATATCATCAACGGTTTTTGCAGTGAAAACCTCAAAAATGTATGGTAGTTTTCTCTGGTCTATGAGTTTAACAACTTTATCCTCAAGCCATAGTGACCTGTATTCTTTACCATTAATTTTCATGTTTATTTTCCTCAAATATTTTTATTATTGATTCCTCTATTTCTTTAAAACTGGCTCCAACAAAAAATATTGCTTTATTTTTGATTACGATGTTTTTGCCTTTCCTAAGGGTTTTTAAAACCTCTTTTGCTAACTCAAGAGTACCAGGTGGTTGTTCTTTTTCTGTGGTTGGTAGTTTTTTCTCAAATTTTTCTGCTAGTTTTTCATTGTTTAGCTGGACAATTGCATTTACATCGTTTCTTGCGCTGATAACAATCCAGTGAACAGGTGTTTCTATATTGGGTTCATTTTGACCTATCACTAGCAGGTTTTTTTTCGCAGGATCATAGTCAACAACCTCTAGTATGTCCTCTTTTTTTATGTTTCCTATGTCGAGGTTGTTACTATTTATTAAAACGCGTCTTCCATATCCTAGGCTGATGATTCCTTTTGTGTCTTTTAATAATCCTTTTTCTTTTAGGTTTTTACCAAGTTTTATCATTTCTGGAAGTATAGGACAGTTGCTTTGTTCTCTTGAAACAAAAAATGTTTGGAAACATGGAATCATTATATTTTTATCGTCCATCATTTCTCCCTAAATCGTGTTCTTTCTTTTATCCTTTTGTAGACACAGCAAACTTAAAAACACGTCTTATTTTACTGGCAGATTATGTTATTTGATTTATTTAGTTTACTCCGAGATCAAAGTTCACTTATTCTAACAGGTATAATTATTACTTTTGTATCAGGTTTTATTTACACAACAACTTCAACTGGTTTTAAGAGTGGAGGAAAATATCGTACTAAGCAAGGCGCTATATTTATTTATGTTTCTGCAACAATTTTTTTGGGTCTTATAACTCCGCTTATCAATGAACTTTCAAAAATAATTATTGATGTTTTTCCTGTTATTTCTATAATTGGTGCCATAATATTTGGTGCCAATTTCATCATTAATCAAAGTGTACCTACTTGGAGTCATACCTCACCTAAAACACTTCTTATTTATTTCTTTAGTATTTTTTTGATTTTATTTGGTTTTCTTTTGAATTCGTATCTTTTTTAGAAATATACTGAAGTCAAATAAATTTACGCCGAGGGAGAGATTTAGACGCAAATTTACCGGTAAAAATCAGCGGCTTCTCCAGTTGAAACCTCCTTAATTATTATTTTTTACAAAATATGAATCCCCAGTTAAATCTTTTGTGTTACCCTCGAAAGTAAGCATTGAAATTGTTTCATAATGAATATTATAGTCATCCATAAAAAATTGCGATATCCCGACTATATTGTTGTTTATTTTTTCGAAAGATAGATAGTTATTCTCATCAACTACAGTATAATTAGAGATAAAATATACATTAATTTTTGTATCACCTTCATTAATACTGGTCATTTTTAATGGATAAAATGGTTTTTCTGGTTGAAATTTAATTTTTAAGGGTGTTGCTATACCATCTTTGAGGTCGTTTTTTGCATCTTCTATTTCTTCTGCTGTTGTGTATTTGTTTGTTAGATTGATTTTATTTACAACGAAATAAAAATCTGGAGAATTGCAATAATCTTCAAGAGTTATATTGGCAGATGCTGGAACATAAAATTCGTTTTCATTAAGCCAGTCAATCATCTCTGAGGCATTTGTTGCTTTTAATACTGCAACATCGTAGATATCAACTTTTTTAATTTCTATAACCTCAACATTTTTATATTCCCCTCCACCCGCCATCAAACCACTATTATAGAACAGTATAAAGTTTAAAAATGATAAGACCAACAGAATTATTGAAAATACAACTAGAGCAGTCCTTAATTTTCTTTTAAAAACTGAAATAATTAAAAATAGAATTCCGCCAATTAAAAAAATTATTGTAAGAATTGAAAATATTATCATTTCAGAGAATGCTCCATAACTTTTATATTCATACGTTCCAAAACTTTCTGCAATCAGATTGAATACTTCTATATTGCCTTCAGATACTTCTGGTGTCGAATTGGAGGGAATAGGTATAATCCAAGCCATGTTAGAAAAACCATCTGAACTTATTTTAGTAGAAAGTATCATTGTTTCATTGCCCCCATCCCAAAAAATAGCAGCCTTTTGAGCCGGAAGTGTGATATACTCTTCATAATCTACAACATGTAACACACAACCATCCGCAGAGACATTTGGAATTGAAATTATTATAGTTAATAATACAGAAGTTAATGTAATCATTGATATGAGATTTATCTTCATTTTTATCTCATCCTCACAACAAAAGAAACGATTTATAGAACTTATATTTTTCTAAGTATTATTTTTATTAAACAAAATGAATAAATTTACGCCGAGGGGGAGATTTGAACTCCCGAGAGGAAAATCCTCACGAGCTCTCCAGGCTCGCGCCGTAGCCGGACTGAGCCACCTCGGCAAAGAAAACAAACCAAACGTAAACAAAGATGTTTATTAAGATTTTTTCCAGATGGATGGATAAGTTCCTTTATTCATTAAAACCCTTTCAGGACTAACACAAACCCCTGTGTCCTTCTGCATTATCTCCTCAGTTGACATAAGACAATTCATCAAAGCGACACCTTCTCCTTTCAATGTTAAAACAGCAACCAAATCCCCCTTCATAATATCAGAATCAACTTCAACCACACCTAGTACAGCAAGGCTAGCGCCATGACAAACCGCATCAACAGCAGAATCACGAATTACTATCTTAAGTATGTGATCCAATAAATGTTCCATTGGAAAAACCATAGAACGTATGCCCTCTTCATTTTGTTCTTCCTTCCAAAAAACAAAAGCATCTTTAATATCCTGCAAAAACACAGAATCCTTCTCCCACAAACCCCCGGCCCTAGTACGCCTCAACTCAGAAAGATGAGCACCACAACCAAGTTTCTTACCAATATCGACACAAAGAGTCCTAATATAAGTACCTGCTTCACAACCAACACGAAACAAAACATTCCTATCAGTTATCTCAATTACATCCAAGTAGTATATGTGCCGTTTTCTACGAACTCTTTTAACAGCAGAACGAACAGGTGGGACCTGAAACACCTCTCCAACAAAACCCTTGGCAACTTCCATAAACTTTTTTTTATCAACATTTTTATGCAACGTCATAATGCCAACGTACTCTTTACCTGATAAGAGAACAACCTGCAAAACACGAGTACCATCGCCTACACCAACAGGTAACACACCAATAGCATTCGGATCAAGGGTACCACCATGACCAACTCGTTCGACCTCAAGGATTTCTTTCACCAGAGGGGTGCGCAATTTAATCTGGGCAATATACCTTTTATATATGGAAAACTTTTGTATCACTAAAATTGGATACTAAAATCATTGTATTTGTTAAACCATGAGTTTTTATGCTACCACTGATTTAAGCATAATAGTAAATAAGTAATTATTGTTTCTTCTTTTTCTGTCTATAAAAATAAAATATTAAAACAAGTAATATAGCTAGGGCAACTGCGGTTACCGTATAATAGATGAGTTCTTCAGGGAACATGGATTCACTAGGCTCAGATGGCTGCTCCGGTGTATCAACATATACCCTAATGTTGTAGCCTTGTTTAAATGAAGAAGAGCTGTTCCCAGAGGCAGCGTTTATCTTCAAAGCAGCCCATATCTCCCAGTGTCTACCAAGGGTTTCGTTTTTAGTCTCATTATCAAGAGGAGCTAAATATATGTAAAAATAGGAGCTTGAGTTTGGAGGTATAATTTGTTCAGATGGTTCTATTGTTATCCATGATAGGTTGTCGATAAAGGTTTTATTAGGTCTCATCCATTCGATGATATCTGGATGCATCATCCATGCCTTAACCGATATGTTGTAGGGGAAATAGTTTTTAACAGTGATTTTTTTAGTCGTATTCCCCTCTATAAAACTATCAGTCATAGTTATAGATATCTCAGTTGGTGATACAACAACATTTGCTTTACAAGGAGGCATTAAGAATAATAAAACTAAAATTACACTGGCTATAGTTGCTATTTTTTTCATTTCCTTGTTTTTCTCCTCACCTTTTTTTACTAGATTTTTTTTATCTATTCTCCTCCGATCGTATAATTTTTATTGTTATGCTTTTATCGACCACAGAGTGATGTTGAAAGATAAACTACCCGATGGTTTATTTGAGTTAAACCAGGGCATTGAGAGGTTTAAACCAAATTGCTGCTGGTATGTATAGGGGAAATATTGGGAGTGGTATCCAAGGTTAGTGATGAAACTAGCGTTTGTGACACCTATTTTTGTCCAACTTCCTGAGCCGCTTTTTTGATATGCAACTGTGAACCCGTTTACACCAGTGGTGGTGTTGAGATACCAAGTTTTACCATCCCAAGTGATGTTTTCTCCATGTATTTTTATGCTTATATTCACGTTTCCTTCGTTTGTTAGGGTGAAATATGTGTTGCTAGTCGCGCTGGAGTTGTTATAGTTTATTGACCCAGCGTTCCAAGTACCTGGAGTAACATTGATTGATAGATTCTCTGGTTGAAGTCTTGTAGATCCTGTTAGGTTACACCATCGATGTGTAAAATTGGTATCTATATTTGTTGCGTTTTCGCCGACTTCACCATTGTAACTACAGTTGATTACAATCTGGTCGTTATCACTAGAGTTAAATCCTGAGTCTTTTCCTACATTTATTAAAAATGCGCCACCAGATAATGTGGTTGTTGTACCAGATGTACCCCTGTTTATATTGGTTACCGTAACAGTTACCCCAGAGGGTATATCTTGATTGGTTGAGTTGTCAATGTAACCATAGATGTAATATGGGCCGGGGAGATCTGCTTGAACAGATGGTACAAAGTATATGTTTGATGATAACGCAATTATTAGAATCCAAGCCATTATAATACTTAGATTCCTATAGAGGAATGTACTCTTTGATCGGGTTATCAATTTCATATATTTCATCCTCATGTAATAACTAATACGCGTTCTTGTGAATCTTTTGCAACTTTTATACATAAAATGCTGTAGGGTTGTATTGTAAACTGTGTATTGAAAACTGCTGGAAGCGAAGGGTTATATGTATTCCAGGAGCTAGTATCTGGGTCATATAGACTTATTGAGACATCATCTTTAGAAAAACCATATGTTTCAACGAAATCTTTGATAAGCATAGTTATATTGCTTGTCCATGCGAAGAAGTTGTACCCCATGTTGCCTTTTTTAGTTGCTGCCTCATAGGCGAAATCTATGGTTACAGACCTCATGCTTATATTTTGCTGTGATGTATCCACAGTAATTGTTTTCTCTGACCTGGTTTGGATTATTATAATATCCCACAGAGATATCTGGAAATCTAACTGATCTGATGCCCCTACTGTGTAGGTCAGCCATGCTCCCTCGGTTTTACTAAAGATACTGATGGATTCTCCATCGGTTAGCAAGATTTTTTTTGCGAGACTACTTGCGTTAATGGCTAACCCTCTCCATACTAGATAATTGATTCCTTTGTTTTTTTTGTTATATCTTAGTGTGATTTGCGTGGTTTTCTCCCATGTGATGTTCTGCGGCAAAGATGAAACGGTTAATATCTTTTGTTCTGTGTCTTCTGAGTTTTTGTTATCTGTAACTTTGAGTGTTACTGTGTATGCTCCTGGTTCTGTGTATATATGAGTAGGGTTTTGATCAGTAGAATTGGTACCATCACCAAAATCCCATGACCATTTGACAATGGCTCCATCATCTGTTGAGGTATCAGTAAAACTGATGACGTCATTAACCACTGGATTTGTAGGTGTATAAGTAAATGATGCAACAGGTTTCTGGTTATGATACGATGGTGAGCTGGTGATGTTTATAGAAAACGTTTCTGACCATGGCAAGCCTCGTTCAGCACCATATATGTCTTGTGCTTTTACTTTAACAGCATATGTCCCTGTTTGTTGCCATATGTGGGTAATATTACATGCTTCACCAGAATTATAAAAATCAGTCCATTCATCAACTATGTTGTCATCATCCCAATCCCAGCC
>JARYMC010000045.1 GCA_029907305.1 Candidatus Thermoplasmatota archaeon | reverse complement strand
GTATTTATTTTTATTATTTCATTTGTTTTCGTGCTAACATTCTTATTACTAGTAATAACTGTGGCAGTTACTACACTACTTAAAATCATAGCAACTGCTACGATTAATACTGTAATGAATGTTGTTGTTTTCGTCAGCTTCTTACTAAAAATAGTTCTATCTCTCACAAATTTTTTCATACACTACCTCCCTCTAACAAGTTGTTAACGTTTGTTAATATATAAACTTTACGCTAGACATAAACTATCAATGGCATGATTCATGTTAACAATTAAACTTTAATAAATGTTTTGCTAGTTTTCTCCATAAAAAGAAATAATTTTTTTCTACACAAAAACAATAATAATGGGCCCGTTGAGATTTGAACTCAAGTCACCAGCACCCCAAGCTGGAAGGATACCAAGCTACCCCACGAGCCCAAAGCAGGTATGCATACCTGTTTCTATACAAAAAACTTATTATCATATTCTAGAAAGATTTAATATGGCTCTCTCGATGACGTAGCAATTAAAGATGGACTCTACTCTATTAAACATCCTAGGGTTAGTTGCAGGAGCTGTAACCTCCATTGGTTTTATACCACAACTGATCAGAGGATATAGAACAAAAAAACTTGATGACGTCTCGTATTATATGCCTATAGTTTTAACATTTGGTATGTCACTCTGGTTTATCTATGGTATATACTCTAACAGTCTACCTATCATGGTTGCTAACGCTTTTGGTATGGGCTGCTGCATATCACTAATAATACTGAAAAAATTGTACTCACCATGAGAATACAAGGTTTTATTCAAGTCTTTTTTTCATGAAAACTTCTAGTTTATCAAAGGCTTTTTCCAGTGTTTCTAGTGGTGGTAAGATAACTGCTCTGAAATGTCCTTTTCCATATGTTGCACAGAAACCTGAACCGTTTACAACCAAAACATGCGCCTCATGCAACAGATCCAACACAAACTCTTTATCATCTCTCCACAGCCTTTTCTCCATAGCCTCTATTTTTGGGAATATGTAGAAAGCACCATCTGGTTTCGCTGTTGATATCCCCTCGATTTCATTAAGCCTCTTATATGAGAAATCACGCCTTTCCCTAAGTTTTTTATTGGTTTCTTTTATGTGATCCTGTGGCCCTTTTAATGCTTGCACACATGCTTTTTGGCACACAGAGCTAGCGCAGAGTCTTGAGCGGGCTATACGCATAAAAGCATCTTGAACCTCGTTTAGTTCACCTGAGTGATGGAATAGTACATACCCTATGCGCCATCCTGGCATTAGATAAACCTTTGAGAAACCATTGAAGGTTATCACCGGCACATCCTTAGCTAGCGATGCTGTTGCACATTGCTGTCCATCAAACGTCAAATCATCATATATCTCATCAGATATAACTGGTACCTGGTATTCCCCTGCGATATCAATTATTTCTTTGATCACCTTCCTTGAATACAAAGCACCAGTTGGGTTATTCGGGTTTATCACCACAATACCTTTTGCGCGGTTAGAAATTTTTTTCCTAATTTGATCCACATCAGGCTGCCAGCCCTCTTCTTCTATACAGCGATAAGGCACTGGTAAAGCATCGTTCACACGTGTTATAAGTGTGTACTGCGGGTAGGTTGGACCTGGTATCAACAGTTCATCATTTGGGTCAAGAGACGCGTTAAGAAGAATCTGCAAAGCCTCAGTCACACCAGTGGTTACACATACATCATCCAAGGTGTAGTCAACATTGTTACGTTTTTTTTCTCTATCAATAATAGCCTGACGCAACTCTTTGTAACCCTCAGATGGTGTGTAACCGTTGAACCCATCCTTTGCTGCCTGATACAACGCATCTTTTATATGCTGTGGTGTATCAAAATCATAGGCGTTAGGATCCCCGATGTTAAGCTTCAGGATTTCTACACCTTTTTTTTCTATCTCATTTGCTGGTAACAGAACATCCCTAATAGCATAGGATACGCTATGCGAACGTTTAGATGCCTTTATCATAATCTAATCACACGTACCCCATCATATGCAATAAGAATAAATATTTGATGGTACAGAAAACAAATGGACCTATCAACAAAAAAAAAAAACAACTTTTTTTGACGACAAATCCTCTATTCTTCCCTAACTATGCATCTAAAAACGTTTTTATCCTTAATATATTGCATTGTCTCATGTACTAGAACAGCAGAACCATCCTTGGTTTTGTGTATAGTTTTAAAATCGATGCTACCGTTTTTCTTCGCCTCATTTATCCTATTCATAATATCTTTTTTTGACTCAAGGGCATCAAAATCAGCCATGTTTAAAGAAAGCATCTCATCTCTAGTGTAACCAAGCCTCTTGTAAAGGTTTTCATTACAATCAAGGATGTTTGCATTTTCAT
The DNA here is from genome assembly GCA_029907305.1 of Candidatus Thermoplasmatota archaeon. Classification (NCBI taxonomy): domain Archaea; kingdom Methanobacteriati; phylum Thermoplasmatota; species Thermoplasmatota archaeon. The sequence goes on along the minus strand of JARYMC010000045.1, from coordinate 9,487 downwards.
CAGATAAAAACACTGAATCAAACTCGTTTTCAACCCATTTGTTTTCACTCACACAAATTATTTCTCTATTTTTCTCTGTGATGTTTTTTGATGAGAATAAAGTCTTTATCGGCTCAGTCTCTCTAACCGGTTTATGTGGTACAGTGAAATAAAAAGTGCATCCCTCACCTGGTTTACTCTCAACCCATATCTTCCCTTTTTGTGATTCCACTATCCCCCTGCATATAGTAAGACCTAGCCCTGTTCCACCATATTTCCTGTAATCCTTTTTTTCAACTTGGTAGAAAGGCTCAAAAACCCTCATCTGGTCCTCAGGCGATAAACCGCATCCATAGTCTCTGACATAAAAAAGAATGAAATCATCCTTTGATTCAGCACCGATTTCCACCTCACTATTCTCATCTGAAAATTTTATCGCATTATTTATAAGGTTTCTCAGAACCTGACTCACCCTATCCGGGTCAACCTCTATTATTGGCAGCTGATCAGTTTTTGTGATTAACTTTATGTTTCTTTCATTTGCAAAACCTCTCATCAACTCAACTGTCTCCTTAACTGTTTCTCTTAGATCTGTTTCTCTGAAAACAAATTTCAGTCTAGCTGCTTCTATCCGTGATATCTCTAAGAAATCAGATATTATCTTATCAAGTCTATCAGCGTTTCTAATAACTATTGATAAACTCTCTTTTTGCTCCCGTGTAAGCTTACCGAAATACTCGTTTTCCAGCACCTGCAACTGTGCCTTCATAGGCGTCATAGGGCTTCTTAGCTCATGGGATGTTATATTTAGGAATTCTGTTTTTGCGTTTTCCATGTCCCTTATTTCCTTCTGCATTTTTGCCAATGCAGCTGTTGTATTGTTAAAAGCATTGCTTAACTCTTGAATCTCATCATTTGTTTTTATGTTTGTTCTCACATTAAAGTTTCCTTTTTCCACCTCTTTTGTAGCCTCATATAACTCCTTGATTGGTTTAGAGATAGATCTTGATACCAAGAAACCTATTATACCTGCATCTATGGCTATAATTACTATTATCAAAACCGCGTTGAACCCTATCAAGTTGAGTTGTTCAGGTTTAAGTTCTGGCACAGCTGATGTCAATACCATGTAGAAAAAGGATATGCCTAGTATAGGTGCGATAAGTGCAACTATCACAAATAGCAATGTTAGTTTTTTGTTTATGCTAGAAAAAAAAGTTTTTTTTATCCCCTTTTCTCTCTCCTTATCTACAACCATCGTATACCTCTACGTTACCCTCCTCATCAACATCAAATATTGTCATACCCTCTGTCATCCTACTCGTAAACATATAAGAACCATCTAGTAAAGACCTTTTTTCATCCTGTGATAAACTAAGTTTATCCAATTTTATTAAAGGACTTGGAAGATATGGCCTATGGTCTTTTAAAGCAAAAAATACTCCCCTGCAATTCCTCTCATCAAGTATGTTGATAAGGTTTTGAAGAAAATATTCTATGGCATTCTCCTTCTGATACGTGAACAAATTGCTCAGCGAATCAAATATCATATAATCAAACCCGTTTTTAAGTAACTCATATATGTTTCTTGATAAGTCTGTTAGATCAATTGGTGGATCTATAAAACGACAGTTACTCACATCTGAAATGTTTCTAACAGTTTTTGTTATACCATCTATAAAAACAAAATTGTCTGTATTCACGTTTTTTGTTTTTAAAAGCTCTATCAACGCATCATAGGTTTTATTTAGAGTTATATAACATGTTTTTTTGCTGTTGAGTTGTTTAACAACATTCACTATTATTTTATCATAGTTTATAATCGGTACTAATAGTAAGGTATTCAGGTTATCCCTGCATTGTATCTTGATGTCAAACTCGTTGATCATATATAATCCCATCAACCCTCTTTATTAGGTCTTCGACATCAAATGGTTTTTGAATAAAATCTACAATGTTTTCTTGGTTGAGCAGATCCTGTTTTTCCGCTTCTGAGCTTCTTACAACACTTAGAAAAGCTATTTTTATGTTTTTTATTTCTTTTATAACATCTCTAACAGGTATACCAGGCATCATAATGTCGAGCAATATTAGATCTGGTTTTTCTTCACGTAAAATGCTTAGGCAGTCCTCTCCATCTATTGCTGTTATCACTCTATACCCCTTCTTTTCCAATATAATTCTTATAGTATCCCTGACATCTGGTTCGTCATCAACAACTAATATCGTTTTCATTTCTCTCTCACCACAATATTTTACCCAAACTTTTTTTTTTATACCACCCTTTTTGTTATTGTTAACTCTAAATCTTTTTTAAGGTAGAGTTTTCATCCCATCATATAATAATAACTTCTATTTTTAATAATATCTTATTTAGGTATAAAGCTTTGGGTTTTTTTTACAACCTAGGCTATAGGAGAACCGTCGTTTTTTTCATTTTGGTATTTTATCAAAGAATCTTTAAATACTATTCATGACACAAGTTAACAAGATACAATATATTGTTGAAGAGGCTAGCAGAAAAATATGAAGAGGTTAACAAAAACACTATTGAAACTCATCATTTTTTCCACATTGTTAAACCTACCCCTCTTAACAATAATACACATAATAGGTATCGACGCATTCTTAGACTCATTCGAAAACCCTGATGTATACCACGTCATCGCAACAGACATATATTCTTTATACATCAACACGGGACAAGAAAAATACATCCTACTACAGAAAGCATCTCACCCAAGGTTCTATGTAAAAAACGGTGACACTATACTATATTATAATAATGAAGGCAAAACAGCCTGTAACAAGGTATATCAGATAAACTCTGCTGGAACAATAAAAACATATGATGTTACAGGTGAAAACATTGGTGAAACACCGATTTATGAAACCCAAATATATGGTAAAGTCCTATGTTTTATCGACAGCAACCCATGGAACATTCTTTCAATAAAAATATGGGAAATATCTACTCATACAACAAATTTTAACACATTTTTTTAAACAAAAAACTAAAAGGCTAAGCTAGGAATCTGGTTTTATAACCTCAGATGATCCACTAGCGACTAATAACTCACTCAATATATTATGATAATCCTCTGGTTTAGAGTCAAGCAGTTTCCTCGCATAATCTTTTAAGAATTCACCATATTCTATTTCTATATTTGAGTACTGCCATTTTTTGTCTTTCTCCTTCTGGAAAACCAACAAAAAAGCATACGCCAAAGATTTAACCTTTGGGTCATCTGATCTCCTCTTTATTTCACCAAGCGCTTTTTCTTCACCAAAAGCCTTGTAGGTTCTAGCTATATGGTCAGCGAATTTTGCTAGAGGCGGCAAAAAACTGTATCTCGGTAGGCGAGATAAAATATCCTGACGCTCCTTGTAGTTGAAAGCCATCTCCAGAGTATTAGATGGCGTATCATTCAAAGAAAAAATGTCTTTAGCTACGTCCTCGTTATCTATTATTGTGCGGATAACATCTAGACCATATTTTTTCCAAAAGCATTCCAGCACCTTGTTTGGTGTCACATTGTTTAGTACAACTGGTTCTTCAACCTGTTTTAGTATAAACTCTAAACCTATTCTCTCATACTTGTTTGGTTTCAACGCCTCAATGAAACCCTTCACATCCCTACCATATGAGACTCCATCTAAAACCAGTATTTTCTCCTTAGATGTTTTTATTGCTTTCTCGCGTTCCTCTAAATTCTTTCTAATAAACTCGTTATCATTTATCTTACCAGATAAGTACTCATCTAGGTAAAGTGTTTTTTGTTGTATATCTAAACAAGTTTGTTTTACAACTTGACCAACAACCTCTATCTGAAAATCATCTGACAGGTTTGACTCTAGAAGATATTTTGTCACCCTAAAAATTGTGTTATCTGTTGACTTAGTGCAATCCTCGCAGATGGCAAATAATGTGTCCGCAGACTTCCAGTGTATCCTAAGGTAATTTTTTCTAATAAAATCCTTGTTCTTTGCGTTTTCCGCAGGTATATGGTTACAGACCAAAACATTTTCCTGATTAGATAAACCTGTTTTGTTTATTATAAAATCTACAAAACCGTCTGGCGGACTCGGTTTGAGACCAGTTGAAACAAAACCCTTATCCCATGAATAAACATGTAGCTTTTTTTTCATCGCAATATCTTTGAATCCTAATAGTCTCAGCATAGGATCATCGAAATGTTGGACTGCGACAAGTTTTTCTTTATCTGCTTTCCCCCTCTGAGCATATGTTACATCACCACTGGGAAACTGTGCAACCGCAAGGTATGGTGCTTTTTCTGAATGAGCTATAAGAAGGGTACCGGCTAGTGCCCCATCCAAGCCTCTTTTTTTGGATAGTTTTTCGAGTTTCTTTACATCATCCCTAAACCTATAGATTTTGTCTAAGTTTTTTCTGATTTTATTAAAATATTTTTTTGAGTAATCATCTGCGCAGTCTGGCAGGAGTATATGAGGGTTTTCTTTTAGTTTCTTCGCGTTTTCTACAAGGTTTTTTTCTGTTGATTTGGTTGCTGTTCTAACAAAAGCCTTCATTTTTTTAGCCATCTTTAAAACCCCTGTTTCTTAGAACAGTTAAAGCATAATGCTATTTTTAATTTTGTTTTTTTCAGAAAATTTATTTATAATACTGGTTATTGATTTTGAGGTAATCCTATATGGATGTTTACGATGCTATAGTTTCAAGAAGAAGTATAAGACGTTTTCAGCAAAAACCAATAAAAATTGAGTTGCTTAAAAAATTTGTTAATGCAGCTAGGCTTGCTCCATCCGCTGCGAACCTTCAGCCCCTTGAGTATTTTATTGTAACAGATAAGGAGTTATGCTCTAAAATATTTGAAACAATAGGCTGGGTAGCATATATTACACCAAAATGGACTCCCAGTTTGGAAGAACGACCAACCGCGTATATCATCATACTTGTTAAGGATTTAAACAACAAATATTATGAGAGAGATGTTGGTCTTGCATCAGAAAACATAGTTTTAGCTGCTGAGGGAGAAGGCATTGGGAGTTGTATCTTGTGTAACATAGACAGAGATAAAATCCGTGATATACTTAAGATACCTGATGATCTGCATATAGATTCTTTGATATCACTTGGTTACAAAGCAGAACAACCAGTCGTAGAAGATTTGAAGGATTCTGTTAAGTATTGGCGCGATAAAAATGGGGTGCTACATGTCCCAAAACGGAGATTAGAGGATATAATTCATATAAACAAGTTTTAGTAGAACAGAGGAAAAGATTTTAACCCAGAAATACCCAGGAATACCAATCCTATATTTTCTTATGTGGCTCATGTCCCTAAATCATCGGACAAAACGACTCACATAAGTCATCTTTCTCCTTGAATCATGATCTGAGGAATCCTTCATGCTGTTCATATCTGGTAGTCCGATAATTCGTGGAGAAGAGCCAAATTTTAATCTGTTGGTCTTTTTAATCATTTTTATATTTCCCCCCCATTTATCGAGTTTTATATTATATCCATATTTAAATATTTATATTGAAGCTAACCAATAATAAGTATTATTAATTCACCTATATATAACTTGTTATAAAATTATATATTTTTATTGTTAACCTTAGAAATTTTTATTTATTGTGCATAACAAAAAATAGAAAGGTGTATTACAACATACTTAAAAATGCAAATTAATTATATTAGATAACAAGGATCGTTTATCGTTTATGCATAACGAATTACAAAAAACACTCAAAAAACAACATTATGCTATTGTAGGCGAGCACTCAGGGGTTAAACTATGTCATTGGATGAGACAGAGTCTTCTTTTTAAACGCGAGTGCTACAAACAGACTTTTTATGGAATAAAATCTCATCGTTGTCTACAGATGACACCCGTGGTTAACCAGTGTACACACATGTGTCTTTTCTGCTGGAGACATCAAGGTTTCACTGAAAAGGAACTTAAAAAAGTGGATGAACCAAAATATATTTTAGATGGATGTATAGAGGCTCAACGCAAGCTTATCACTGGTTTTAAGGGTGACAACCGATGTGACCAACAAAAATGGATGGAGGCAAATAACCCTAATATGGTTGCTTGTTCATTATCTGGTGAGCCTACTTTGTATCCAAGGCTTGGTGAGTTTTTTGAGGAATGCCATAGACGTGGTATGACAACGTTTCTTGTTACTAATGGTACAAACCCAAAAGCTCTGGAGAAACTGGTTCCTCTGCCAACCCAGTTGTATGTCTCAGTTGTTGCACCAAACAAAGACGTTTACAAAAAATTGTGTTCACCCTTGATTCATAATGGTTGGGAAAAAATCATTCAGACCCTCGAGTTGTTGCCATCACTTAACACTCGTACTGTTATACGCCATACTTTGGTTGAGGGATGGAACATGAAAGATGAATACATAAAGGAGTATGCTAAACTTGATGAGAAAGCATCTCCGTTGTTTATTGAGCCTAAGGGTTATGTTTTGGTTGGTTATTCAAGGAAAAGGATGAACATTTCTAATATGCCTTCTCATAGTAGTGTTCATGATTTTGGTGAAAAACTTGCGAAACATTTGGGGTATAACCTGTTGATGGAAAAGGCTGATTCCAGGGTTGTTTTGTTGTCTTGTGATAAAAAAGTCAAAAAGATTTGATGAAGGGAAACTAAAAATTTTTTTTTAGTCTTTCATTAGGTCTTCTCCGCCTTCGAACTGTAGCTGAATTTGTGTGTATATATCTTCTACGCCCATGTAGTTTTCTTTGCTTGTTGGTATGAGTCTAGTGTTTTTTTCGAATCCCTGTATTAGTTGTAGTATCCCCTCGCTCATCTCTCTATGTATTGAGGGTTCTTCTTTTGATATTGCATAGTAGAGTTCATCTGGTTCTTCTGACCATTTTTGCACGTTTTCTAGTTCCTGTTTTGTCATCATGTCTGCTTTGCTTAGTATGTTTATCTGTGGTTTGTTTAATCTGAAGCTTGTGTTTATTGATAGTAGTTGTTGTGATACGAATCCTGATGCTGTTTTTGCTAGTGCGTAATCAAGTAGGAAACCGATGATTGTTCTCTGTGGGTTTAGAAACTCTATTATGTATTTTCCTGCTTCTCTGAAAACAAATAACTCAAGTTGACCTGGTGTGTCCATCAGTACATAGTCTGTTTTGAATGATTCTATGCTTTTTTTTATATCAGATGTGTTTAATGCTATCATATCTGCACAGGCTATCTGCGCACCATTGGGTCCTAGCTCGTAGGTCTCCATTATCTCTTTTAGTGATACCCAGTCTCTTATGTCCACATCTGGCTCATATGGCAGGTTTTCTGCACCTGGATCAAGGTTTACAGTTACAGTATCTATGCCTCTTAGCTCCATCCAATTTTTAAAAAAACCTGTCAATGTTGATTTGCCTGATCCTGCTGTGCCAATGAAATATAAGAATATCTCTTCTTTCATAGTTTAGCTTCCACGTATCTCATTCATATGTTTTACACGTTTATCTAAAAGCTCTTTTGTACCAATATCATGTCTTATGAATATATGATTACTTTTAACATATTTCAATGCTTTTTCGCATGTTTCTTCAGCATCAGACAAGGCATCTGCGATGCCGACAACAGCCAGTGAACGTGAACTTGTTGTGAGAACATACTTGTCTTTTTTATCAACTGAGGCATAGAATAGTTTAGCACCTGTTTTTTTGATCATTTTTTCGTCAACAAAGATTTTTTCCCCAACCATGCTTTTAAAACCGTATCCCTCAGGTACAACGTATTTACATACAGTTGATTTCTTTTCTAACCTGATTTTTTTGTTGCTTAGATCTCCATTTATCATTGCGTGGCAGATATCAACAAAATCTGTTTCCAGTAGTGGTAAAACATTCATGGCCTCAGGGTCACCGAAACGTGCGTTGATCTCAATTATTTTTGGTCTATCAGCTGTGAGCATAAACTGACCATATATAGGGCCAATGTATCGGCAGCCTTCTTTATCCATAGCCTCTGTAACCTTTTGCAGTATAGCAGTACCTTCTTCGTATTCGCTTTTTGACAGAAAAGGTAAAAGACCATTTGAACAAGAATAGGAACCCATACCACCTGTGTTTGGGCCTTTATCATCAGGCAATAACCTTTTATGATCCTGAACAGCAGGCAAAGGTATAGTACTGTATCCATCTGAGAAAGCCTGTAGCGTGAATTCTTCGCCAACAGCTTTTTCCTCAATTAAAACCTTAGCAGCACCACCAATCTTTTTAGATATAACCTCCTCAGCATAAGCAACAGCCTCTTTAATCCCATGGAAATGATCACCAGCTACTTTTACTCCTTTTCCACCTGTGAGCCCAATGGGTTTTATCGCTACTTCACCATTAAGATCCTCAATGAATTTTTTTGCTTTTTTAGCATCTGTGAAACTCTCATATTTAAGTTGACCACAAACCTTATGTTTTTTTAGTAAGTTGCGCATCCATTCTTTATTGGTTTCAATTTTAGCCGCTTCACGCGTAGGTGAACTAGCACGTATACCATTTTTTTCTAGCTCGTTCACAACACCGGCTTCTAATGGGGCTTCAGGACCAACAACAACCAAATCAATCTTTTTCTTTTTAGCAAACTCAACAATACTTTCAACATCTGTATCCCTCGTAAGTAGAACATCCTTTGAAAGACGCTTAATACCAGGGTTCATGTTATGCATAACAGAATAAAGGTTTACATTTTTAGAACGGCAGACCGCATCGCAGATAGCATGCTCTCTAGCGCCACCGCCAACTACCAGTATATTCAAATTGAATTCCTCCCCAAACTTTTTTTTGAATAATAATTCAAATATTTAACTATAACTTATTTTTTCAAAATCTCACTAACTGTTAACAATGGAACAAAATCTAAACCCATCTCCTCAATTTTCTGTCTAGCACCACTCTCACGGTCAACTACAACCAAAACCTTGTCTAACTTAGCCTCGCTGTTACGCAGAATATCAACAGTTTTTATTATAGAACCACCACTAGTCGCAACATCCTCAACTATCAACACCCGTTTACCTTTTACATCTCCGCCTTCAATTTGTTTACCGGTTCCATGTTCTCTTTTTTCTTTGCGGATGATAACATATGGTATATTTGTTTCAAGAGATAATGCTACAACAAGTGGGACTGCACCAAGTTCCATACCAGCAAGCAGATCATATTTGTCTTTGTACGCAGCCATGGCTTCAGCGATTTTTTTAAGAATCCTAGGATTTGTGCTTGCTTTTTTTATATCAATATAATAATCACTTATTGCACCGGATGTTAAAACAAAACGTCCAAACTGGATAGCCTGGCATTCTTTTAGCAGCTCTATGAGCTCTTTCTTATTCATACAATTTAGCCGTAATAATATTTGATTTATAATCTTATGTCCAAAAACTACTGCTGCATTTTTTCTTTTGCCAGTACTTCAGAAAGTAGAAATTTATACTATTTTTTACTCTGCAACAACTCAACCTCATAAGACCAACAAACATGATCCCTTTATTT
>JARYMC010000044.1 GCA_029907305.1 Candidatus Thermoplasmatota archaeon | reverse complement strand
ATTTCATGAGCAATATGATTTGTGGATTTGACTTCCATTTCTTTCAGAATATAGAACATTTCTTCAAGAGGAAACTTACGATAATCAAAGGATTGTTCCTGTGAGATCATTGAAGTATTCTTTGCATTCTTGGCATTGATATTTCTTTGCACCTTTTGGGGTATTACCGCCACTCCAGATTTTCTTTGAGAAACAATAAGGACATGTGATTGTTTCCTTTCCATCTTATTTTTCTAAGATATTCAAAACATTCCTCCTGTTTCGGGGAAAAACACTTCTGATTAACGTGTGGCTTTACCATATCCCATCCTTATACCCTCTTGTTATGAATTCAGTGGTATATTATCTATCCGCTAATTTGCAGGTAAGAGCCAAATAAATTATTGGCTCTTCCCCACGAATTATCGGACTACCAGATATGAACAGCATAAAGGATTCCTCAGATCATGATTCAAGGAGAAAGATGACTGATGTGAGTCGTTTTGTCCGATGATTTAAGGACATGAGCCAAATTATTATTTTTGTATCACAATTGTTAGAACATCACCATCTTTTAAAACATGCTCTAACCCAACTTTTTGAACAGCATGTTTAACAGATGGACCTGAAACCGTGGCGTACCTAAACTTACGTTTGAAATCACGATGAAGTTTTTCGCAAGCATCCTCAACTTTATCACCATTTCTTAGTATCATGGGTTCGTTATAATCAGCTTGTTTACCAACAGGTTTCATATACACACGGATAAGATTCAGTTTTTGGAAAATCATTCTTTTAAGATCCTCAAGACCAGAACGATCTCTAGCAGATATAGCAAGCACCTCCCAGCCCTTTCGTTTTATACTTTCAAGTTTTATTTGCAGTTCCTGTTCAGACATTAAGTCTTTCTTGTTGATTACCACTAAAGCTGGAACATATACTCTATTCCCCATAAAAACATCAATAAGTTGATCCTCTGTGATATCCTCACGTATGGTTATATCCGCGTTTATAACATATTCTGATGAAATAGCTTTTACAACATTTTCATTTAGATGCGTTAGCTTTATTGTAGAATTAACTGTGATACCACCCTGCCCTTTTTTTGCCACAACCACATCAGGTTTTTTTTGATTAAGTCTCAAACTAGCGTTGTACAATTCTTTTTCCATCACATCAAGTTGCTTTAGATTATGACCATCTATCATCAAAAGTACCATGTCTACGCTTCTTATCGCTGAGAGTATCTCTCTACCACGACCTTTTCCCTGTGAAGCACCAGTTATAAGGCCAGGTAAATCCAAAAACTGTATATCAGCACCATTGTATTTCATCATACCAGGTATAGTTGTTAGAGTAGTGAAATCATAGTCACCAACACGGCTTTTTGCATCTGTCAGCTGGTTCAAAAGAGTGCTCTTGCCCACGCTAGGAAAACCTACAATTCCAACTGTTGCGTTACCAGATTTTTTAATGGCAAAACCTTTTCCTCTGCCACCACTAATTTTTCTTTTTTCCAATGTGTCTCTAAGTTGCGCAAGTTTAGCTTTAAGCTTCCCAATATGATGCTCGGTAGCCTTATTTTTCTGTGTTTTAAATATTTCGTCTTCAATTTCTTTGATTTGTTTTTCTATCGAGGCTGTTTCCATAGCTAGAATAGGCAAATAACAGAGGGTTTAATAAAAACAACTGTTACTTATGTATATGTGTACCTGTTTTACCTTGTAATGCCTCATACCCTTTTTCAACACTAGAAATAACAACCTTGTTGCCACCGTGTTCTAAAAACCTTAAAGCCGCTAGCACCTTTGGCCCCATACTCCCAGCCTGAAAATGACCCTGTTTATAATATTCCTTTAAATCATTAAGAGATACGTTCTCCAATGATTTCTGCTGTGGAGTATTATAGTTCAAATAAACTTTATCAACATTTGTAAGGATAAGTAAAAGCTCTGCATCTATAGCCTCAGCAAGACGTTCAGCAGCTAGATCCTTATCAATAACAGCTTCGAGACCATCCAACCCCCAATCCTCTTTTTCTATAACAGGCATACCCCCACCACCAGATGCTATAACAATTATGTCATCATCAAGCATTTTTCTGATTATATCCCCCTCAACAATAGCTTTCGGGTCAGGTGATGGCACAACCATCCTCCAACCCTTAGGCTGTTTTGTAAGATGATAGCCTTCTTTTAAAAGTTTCATAGCCTCCTCATCGTTATAAAATGGACCAATAGGTTTAGTAGGATTGAGCAGAGAAGGATCGTCTCTATCAACAAGAACTTGGGTAATCAATGCTACAACAGGCCTATTAATATTAGCTTTTTTCAGAGCATTAGATAGACACTGCTGTATCATATACCCAATCAAACCCTCACTCTCAGCAACACATATACCCAGTGGCATAGCAGGAGTAATATCCTTAGCTATATCATTTTGAAGTAGTATGGCGCCTACTTGTGGGCCGTTACCATGGGTTATAACAACATCCCAACCATCCTTGATGATTTGCACTATAGACTTAGATATCTCTCTAGTGTTAGCGAACTGCTCATATATAGTACCCTTTTGCCCTTCCTTAATCAACGCGTTTCCACCAAGGGCAATAACCGCTCTCCTACGCATAAACAAACTTCTCTCAAAAAAGGTGAAAGATGTTCCCTCTATAAAAAACATAATGGTACAAAAATTATATACAACCATTTTCATTGTGTTTTTTAGAAAAAAACCATGTTTAGTGAACAAAGAGAAAGACTAGTCAAAAAACTAAAAATAGAGGGATACATAAAAAACAGTAATGTAGAAAAAGCATTCCTTGAGATACCGAGAGAAAACTTTGTTCCAGAACAAAAGAAGAACTATGCCTATGTTGACACACCACTGGAGATAGGACAAGGACAAACAATCTCAGCACCACACATGGTAGCAATCATGTGCGAGGCTCTGGATGTGAAAGAGGGACAAAAAATATTAGAGATAGGAGCCGGCTCAGGATACCATGCAGCGATAGTCTCAAAACTAGTTGGAGAAAAAGGACATGTATACACAGTAGAAAGATTCAAATCTTTAGCAGAAAAAGCAAATGAAAACCTTGAAAAAACAGTTATAAAAAACGTTACTGTAATAGTGGGAGATGGATCCCAAGGACACATTGAACATGCACCATACGACCGTATATACGTAACATGCGCATCACCAGGAGTACCTCCACCGTTGATAGATCAACTAAAAGACAGAGGAAAACTGCTCATACCTGTTGGGCAGACAGTATGTGAACTACAACTAGTAGAAAAAACTGGTAAAGAAATAAAAACCAGTGATCTAGGTGGATGTGTTTTTGTACCACTAGTTGGGAAATATGGTTACTAAAAAAATTTTTTAGAGCTTATAACCGATGTCTCTAAGGAATTTTTTCCTCCAAGCAAACTCTTCTTTGTTTTCTACGCCTTTTGGTAAAAACCCGTCTATAACCCCTATTATACCTCGTCCGTTTTCTGATTCAGCAATCACAACCTTTGTAGGATTTGCTGTTGCACAAAAAACCGTGCAAACCTCTGGAACATTTTTTATAGCGTTTAACACGTTTAGTGGATAGCAATCCTTCATAAAAACTATGAATGAGTGCCCTGCTCCTATGTTTAACGCGTTTTTTTCCGCGAGTTTTTTAAGATCCTTATCATTCCCCTCAGTTCTTATTTTGCATGCACCACTAGCCTCGCAGAATGCTATACCAAATTTCCCGTTTGGCACAGAGTTCACCATAACCTCATATAAGTCTTCAGCTGATTTTATGAAATGTGTCTGCCCCAGGATGAAATTTATACCCTCTGGTTTCTCAATATCAACAGTTTTAAGTTCAATATCAATCATACTATTTTTACCTCCCAATTTAATAGTTAACCAAATTTTTTTTACAAAAAAAAAACGTATAGGTGTTATATAAACATTATACAAGAAAAGTTGTGGTACCATTTGGTACTACCAGAACTTTTGCGTCTTTACCAGCTATATCAAACGCTTTTTTTAGAGCAACATCAGGGTTCTGCGCAGGTTTAAACCTGAAAATATTCTCAACATCACCTTTATCCATCATTGAAACAAAGATAACAGGATGATCCTCAATAGCTTTGAAATGATAATATGCTTTGTGGGCACCCATAATAAAATTCTTTTTAAGAGCAGCCTCAACCTCTCTAGAGTTCTTGTGGTTTTTCATCCAGTCAACATACATCTGGCTACCATGACCTTCTCTGCATTCAGCAACTAGAACAACCACCCCTTTTTCTTTTAACACATGCGTAGACGTATGTAAAGCCTTTATCGCCTGATACAAATTGATATCATGTGGATGACCATCAGCTGCTACAACAATGATATCTGGTTTGGTTGTAACTTTTCTCTTGTACATATCATCTACTAGTTTAACACCGGCATCCATAACAGATTCTGGTCTCCCAGCCCATACACCAACTATACGATGGTTTGAGTTAAGAACAACGCTGAGAGCAAAATCACAGCCAGCTAAATGCAAAGCCTCATTCATTTCAAGATGAACAGGGTTATCCTTCAGAACACCTGTGCACGCGTGCTCCTCAAACATCAGCTTATGGTTGTTCTGAATAGTGTTATTAGATGATATACCAGGGAGGATGCTTTTGCGTGTACCACCATAACCAGCGAAATAATGATACTCTATGTCACCAACAAGAACCTTGATATCAGCGTCAACATAATCCCTCAGAACCTCGATGTTGTTACCACGTTTAGACCTACCAACAGAAACAAAATCACTGTTAACACTATCATTCGTTATAACAGTATAGTTACGAACGACTTTGTCGCCAACAATGTCTTTTATCATCTCAAAAGAAGGCGGCTTATGTGTACCACAAGCAACAATAATAGTTACATCAGAATCATTGACACCAGCAGTTTTAAGCTCCTCAAGAAGAAGTGGTAAAAGTTCCTTGTTTGGACAAGGTCTTGTGTAATCATCAACAACTATAGCAACCCTATCACCAGGTTTAGCGATATCAGAAAGACGACCTGTACCCATAGGGTTATCCAAAGCCTTTTTTATAAGAGCACTAGGCTGCTCAGGATGGATAACCTCCTTTGGCAAAATAACCTCCAAAAGATTCTCATCAGGCACATTCAACGGCAACTTACCCTTGCCATATGGTAACTGAATCTGCATCTTCCCTCTACCACTATCTATTTCTTCTTAGCACGATGAGATTTAGTCCATTTAACACGCCTAGGTATCCGATTAAGGTCTAGCATGTTTATCTGACATTTACTTTTACAAAAATAAAGTACAGTACCATCTTTTTTAACAAACATCTTACCAGTACCAGGCTCAATTTCATTTCCGCAGAAAGAACACTTTCTTCTCTCCACCATGACAAATAAACCTCTAACGCGGTCCACCAAGTCTCTTAGCTTCCCTTTGTGTTTCACTAAGCATAAGTATATCACCAAGTTGAACAGGACCCATCACATTCCTAGTAATAATCTTCCCTTTATCAATACCATCTAAAACCCTAACCTTAACCTGATAAGCCTCACCAGCCATACCTGTACGATCGATGATTTCAACAACTTCACAAGGAGTTCCTTCTATCATTGTTCTAACCCTGTTTCTTTACTGCCTCAATTTTTTTTACAATATTTTCGATACCAGCTTTCTCTTTACCAGGATTAAGGATAGCCACAGCAGTTGTACTAACATTCATACCTGCAGCAATACCTAATTGTTCTTTGCTTGGAACATACGTATAGGGTATATTTTTCTCTTCACAAAGCATAGGCATATGAGCAAGTATCTCCTCAGGAGAAACATCCTCAGCCATAACAACAAGCTTTGCCTGTCCACGTTCAACCTGTTTCGTGGTTTCATTAGCCCCCTTACATATCTTCCCATTATCTCGAGCTTTTTCTACCAACTCATAGGCTAAATCCTGTAGTTCTTTTGGTGCTTTAAATCTTACATATATCGCCATGTTTTAGCCTCCTTTTAGAAGCCTTCATAGATATATTCCTTTTATAGAATGTAAAGCTTGGAATGTAGGTCACATATAAAAACCTTATCAGTTAAAGATTTCTTATAACATACTCTAGTAAGTAGGGCGCAGGAGGTAGTCTGAGGATTTATAAAGTAGTAATTGTTTTGAAAATGCAGTCTGAGGGATGAAAAATGGTAGAAATTAAGGATTATAAGAATATGGGTATGGCCTCTCTTATTTTAGCAATAATTGGATTTTTTGTTTTATTCTTTTTTAATAGATTTATCGGTTTGACTTTAGGTATAATCGCTTTGATTTTAGGTTATATCTCTAAGAAGCATGGAGACATAAATGGGTTATATGGATTCTACATTAGTTTAGTAATTGTAATATTTATGGTAATATCAGCAATTGTATATGTTTATGTTAGTAGCATGCTTGGTTAATAATTTTTGAGGGAAAAAATGAAATGTTCAGAATGTGGCAAGGAAACTACTATTTTTTATGAATTAGATAATAAAAAATTATGTTTAGGTTGTTATTCAGATTTAGTAGAATATCAAAAAGACGCTTTAGAAACTTTTTTAGAAATGGATCCTATGAGTAAAATCCATCTAGAAGAACAAGCTAAACTTGGTTGGATTTGGAAATATCAATACTATATAGCGATAGGTATTGCAATAATTGTAATTTTATTAATAACATTAATTTGGGGATGATAATATTAAAAAACAAATCATAATAGTTGGAATAATTGTATTATTACTTGTTGTTGGGTTGAGTGGATGCAATGAGTTATTTTCAGATAAAAGATTTGTAGGAACATGGAGAGGTCTATCAGATATTGATACCATTACATTTTTTTCTGATGGAACGTTTACATCAGGTGCGGGATTTCTCTCTGCCGGAGGTAAATGGGAAATAAAAGATGGTAAATTAGTATTTTCAACAAGTAATGGCGAAATGATTACATCTCTTGATTTTGCATTTTCCAATGAGGATAAAACACTTACATTAACAATGCCAGGAAGTAGTATTTCAAGTACTTATCAAAAACAATAATTAAATGCAGAATTTGTAGATGCTTAAATGGAAGGAAAAATTATTTCTATAAACTAAAATATTACATCAATATGCCACGTGATTTATACGGCAGAATGATTAAAAGAGATGTGTGGGGAAAAAAGATACCTAAAAAGGAAATTAAAAGAGAAGTTATCGCAGAGAATAGAGCAAGAGGAAAAAGGGCTGAAGAACGTTTTGAAATGAACGCAAGATTTTCTGGTTATGAAGTAGAAAGAACTGGCAGAGGCTCTGATTATAAAATAAGAAAAAGAGACCCGTGGACAAGAAAAGTTGTATATACAGGCTATAGAGAAATAAAATCGGGAAATGCCCAACTGTCAGACCTTCAGAAGAAAACAAAAAAACGCAAATCAAACTACAAAGTAATAAGAGAAGACAATAACTGGTTGTTTTAATCATTCTGGAATTGTAATTTCATATAAAAACCCAAACAAAAACTTATATCGGCATCGGTACTCTTTCTACTTCTAAAGCATCTGCGGTAGGATACTCCTCAACCATATAGCATTCTAAACCACGTTTTTTCAAAACAGGAGCGATTTTTTCTAGGACCCAAATACCAACCTCAACTCTATTTTTCTTTTTATTAATAAATAGATGCTCACTGCTTATCTTAAACTCCCTTTTAAGAGACAAAAAGAGTTTCTGTAAAGATTCTTTTTTGCTATAAATCGCTCCTTTTATTAAAGTCCCATCGTCGCTAATAACCTCATGCCCACGAGCAACATTATTAGCCCTTCTCATTATCCTGTTTCTAAGCTGGATACCATCCTTGAAAGACGAGGAACAATAATGAACACCAACCCTAAAATCTTCTTTAGAAACCATACTAAGAACTTTTAACGCTGTCTCCTGACTTCCTTTAACAGCAGCTGAAATATCATTTTTAACAACATAGTTTCGAAGAGACAAAGCATCACAGTTACGCTCAGAATACTCAAGCTCATTCAAATTAACCCAACTAAGACCATTACCCTCAGCCCATCTGATAAGGGAAAACATTTCACGTTCCATATTAGGCAAAGATGGTATTTCAAAAGCAACATCAATATCAGTCTTCAAAGCATTTTTAATAGCTGATATTATAGGACTTTTTTCAATTTCACTCCAATAATTTGGCATAGGATGAAACCTTACCTCATCCAAACCAGCTGACACCAACTCACCTATATGCTCACCATTCCTCAAACCAGATGTATAAAGATGAATATGAAAACTTTCACCAAAATTTTTTTTCAACAGAGAAATATATTTCTTTGTACGCCTCCAAACAACAAGCGGGTCACCACCAGTTATACCAGCACCAGTAGCTTCGATGTACTCTGCTTCACGCATAAGCTTCTTTGTATCATTCTCATCATCTAGCTCCCATTCGTCAGCAAAAATACGGTCCTTACCGCCCTTCTCAAAACTAAGAGGACAATAGAAACATTTAGCTGGACATAAACCAGTTATTAAAACAACAAGCTTCGAACCTTTTGCACACATCCTACAAGCAGGTGAAAGCGGAGCTTTGTATGCGCTTTCCTTAAGCAAACTAACAACCTTGCTCATTCCAAGCCTCTACTAGTTATACTAAAAACAGTTTTCTTTCCCTCTGGCTGAGACCTATGTTTAATGATTGTCACCTGCCTCTTACCCATACCAACTCTCTCAAACTTGAGAATGGTTTTAGCTATGTGTTCTATTCCACGCCCAGCAAAAGGTTTCACATCATCGTTCTCAGCAGTATAAACCTGAGCGGAAAGAACAACATACAAATCTTTTTTACGTGCAGCAAGCTGCAATGTTGTCATCTGTCTATTAAGAGAACGAACCGCACCATCCTCGTCATCCTCAAGCATTAGACGATATAACATATTGATTGTATCAACAACTATCAAACCAACATCCTTTATCTTCAAAGCATCATCTATCATTTTTTCTTGTTCCTCAAAAGAATGAGGAGTAAAAAACAGGATGTTTGACAATATTTTTTTGTAATCATAGCCTTCGCTTATTTGACGTAACCTCTCAAGCGAAATGCCCTCTGTGTCAATATATGCTACTTTTCCAACACATGTAGCATATTCCCTAGAAACCTGAAGGCAAAGATTTGTTTTTCCACTACCAGCCTCACCGTAAACCTCGGTTATTGTGCTACTTTCAATTCCCCCGCCAAGCAAATCATCTATAGGTTTGCATCTTGTTTGTAAAAGTTTCATTTCAAAGATAGTCAGTGACATCCAAAATAAAAATCTAGTGGTTAAAACAAAAAGAGATCATTTCATTCTATCTATCAGTAGGCAGGCTTTACAAAAAGACTGAGAAGTTGGTTCACCACACCTCTTACATTTATTCAACTCAGCAGGAGGATACTTCTCAAATAACAAGTCCTTGATGCTATCATAACTATTCAAAATACTATGCCGTGTACCAGGATTTCTCTCTTCAAGGTTATCAATAATCTCACGGAAAACACCACGAAAAGCACGCGTCGAATAAGGGCACTCTGCATCATGAAACTCTATGCCTCTTAAAATCGCATAAAGCATAGTCTCCTTCTCAGGGATAGTACGAAGAGGAAACACACGAGGCACAAGACCAGGCTGAACCTTACTATGTGGACCAAGACGAGCAAGCTTCTGCATATCACCATTAACAAAATTCATCAAAATAGACTGAGACATATCATCAAGGTTATGACCAGTAACAAGTTTATCTACACCAAGCTCCTTAGATTTCTTATTTAAACAAAAACGTCTGAAAACACCACAATAACTACACTCACCGATCTCATCCTTCATAGATGCTATCTCATCCATTGTTTTACCAACCACGTCCTTAAACGATATTATATGGTGTTCTATCCCTAATTTACCACAGTTCCTACTAGCTATCCTGATACTATGGTCTCTATAACCTTTTATGCCTTCATCAACGGTAACAGCAAAGAGTTTAACACCCATTCTCTCAGAAAAAATGTCATGAGTAACATACAAAGCAACAGTACTATCCTTGCCACCAGACAGAGCTACTGCTATCTTACTTCTATTCTTTGTCTTACCCTGTTTTTTAACATCTTTTTTAACCCTTTTTTCAAAAAACTCAACAAAATGATCCCTGCAGAGATGCGCACCACTATAACGTATAAATATTACAGCATTCTTCCTACATTTATCACAAACCTTGGTCATTCTAAGAAAGCGGAAATAATTCCACTATAAAATAGTTTATTGATGAACCAGACCATCAACTTTTATCTCAAAAGCTATAACAGGGTGCTCAAGCTCAAAAGCTGATATAGTCTTTGGGTGAAGTTCACCAAAAAACCCTATATCAGAGTTTTTACAGACAATAGACGCACATCTACCATTCACAAAAGCGGGATGAATTTTATCTTTGATTGTATAACCAAACCCGGAGTCTCTTATAACCGCCTCAACAATAGATTTACATTCAGTGAAATTAGCCTTAGCATCTATCTTAACAGCAGCAAGGTTATGTGCATTCCTGAAATCCTCACCAACAACTACACCAAGCTCAAAAATCTGCTGAGGAAGAGGATGATGCCTATTCTCACTAAGTATCTTCAACAAAGATGGAATTAAACTAACACGAAGAGTAGAATACTCCTCACCAATAGGGTTTTCTATCTGAACCCTGGAACCAATCTCCAAACCCATCCTAACAAACTCATCATTATCATTTGATATAGTAAAAGTTGTAACCTCATTAAAACCAAGACCTATCATTATACTCCTAAGATCATCATAGAGATTTTGTTTAGACAGAACCTTACCAAAGGTCATAGACTTGGGAAGATCAGTTTCAAAC
Source organism: Candidatus Thermoplasmatota archaeon (assembly GCA_029907305.1). NCBI lineage: Archaea > Methanobacteriati > Thermoplasmatota > Thermoplasmatota archaeon. The sequence goes on along the minus strand of JARYMC010000044.1, from coordinate 1,191 downwards.
CTATCAAAACCATAACCAACAGCAACATCCTCAACAAGATCAATATCATGCAAGATATCTGTACGCCAAGCAGGAATATAGACGTCTATACTACCCTTCTCATTTTTAGATGCATCATAACCCATAGCACTAAGACAGTCAATGACCTCTTTTTCACCAAATTTTGTGCCAAGAACACTGTTAACATAGTCAACTGACAAAACCCTTTTAACAGGGTTCAAATCAGGTGAAGCATAAGATTTACCACCGTCTTTTACAGTTGTGCTAAAAATCTTACCACCTCTCTCAGCAAGCGCAGTAACAACAATATTAAGAGCGTAATTAATCGCCTTCCTGTCATTACCAGTAACATCAATAAAAAGATCCTTTGTAAACGGCGTAACCTCAGTTAGACTACCATTTATAATAGGAGGAAAAGAAAGCACGTTGTTATTAGAATCAACAATCAAAGGATACTTATCAAAACCCTCAAGTAGATGCGCGTAATCAACACCCTTCTCATGTTTCTTAAGTATCTCACGTAAAGTCATTGATTCAACTTTAGCAAGCGGAACAAACTCGACAGAATCAGGATCAACCGCCTTATAAACAAACGGTGGTTTAACAGGTTCAAAATTATGAACACCAATAGCAACCTTCTTCCTGTTTCTACCAAGACCAAGATGCAGTTTCTCCTGCAAATCCATAAGTGAAGAAATAAGATCATCGGTCATATTCACATTTTTTACAAGAGCTGTTGTAACAAAAGGTCTAACCTTTTTAACAGATGGATCAACATACATTTCAATATTGGATTTTTTAATATTATAATTTTTAAGTCCTACTTCAAACTCAAAAAATGATCTTGATGCTCTAGCAATGCCTTCAACAGATGTAAGATCTGGTCTATTTGGAAAAAATTCTACACTTATTTCATTATCTTCTACTTTTTCTACATCTGCGCCTATCATTGGTAGTTTTTCTATTAATTCTTCTTTGGATATTTCATATCCTAGTATGTTTATGAAATCATTATAATCAAATGTCACAATTGGCATATGAATGTGAAATATGTTTTTAGTATTTTAATCAATAGGATAGTTTTTTAATTTTGACTATTTATAATTTCAGGATATGTAAAGATGACATGTTAAAGTTGCCTCGCCTCTCAGATAAGAGAGGTGAGATAGATGAACTATGTAGGATTAGATA
>JARYMC010000043.1 GCA_029907305.1 Candidatus Thermoplasmatota archaeon | reverse complement strand
GCTCTAGCTCATCAACAACATGCTCTGTTCCACCACGTATCAGTATTGAGACTGCTTTCGGGTTTTTACACTCGGTTACAAATGTCATCTTGTCCTCGCCGAATTTTCTTTCTTCAACTAACCCTGCGTACCCAAGATCCTTTGGTGATAAATCATCTAGGCTTGCTACAATCCTTGCACCTGTTGCTTTAGCTAGTTTCTCCATGTCACTTTCTTTAGCTCTTCTAACAGCATATATCCCTTCCTTTGCTAGGAAATGCTGGGCGAGATCATCGATACCTTTCTGGCATATCAAGACGTTTGCACCACTGTTTTTTACTTTATCTACCATCTTCTTTATCATAGCTTCTTCTTCGTCTAGGAATGCTTGTAGCTGCGATGGGTCTCGTATCTCTATCTTCGCATCAACCTCTGTTTTCTTCACCTCAAGGGCTGCGTTGACAAGAGCAATTTTTGCTTTGTTCACTTGCTTTGGCATACCATCATGTACACGTTCTTTGTCTAGGATTATACCCTTTATTATCTCTGTATCCTGTATTGTTCCACCTTGTTTCTTCTGGATTTGAATGTTGTCAAGATCAACGATGGTTTTTCCGTCAACTTCTTCTGCTACACTTGTTGCTGCATCGACTACAATGTTTGCCAATAGTTCTCTTGATCCACTTGCACCCTTGCTTGCCATCGATGTAATCGCGATGTTCCTCAATGTTTTTCTATCTCCTTTAACAATTGGCATTGCGAGGTCCTCAAGTATCTCAGTTGCTTTTTCTGCTGCAAGTTTATATCCTCTGCATATCACTGTTGGATGGATGTTTTGGTTCAAGAGTTCCTCAGCTGATTTTAACAACTCTCCGGTGAGAATCACCGCTGTTGTTGTTCCATCGCCGCATTCTTCATCTTGTGCTTTTGCAACCTCAACAATCATCTTTGCAGCAGGATGCTCAACATCGATCTCTTTTAGGATTGTAGCACCATCGTTTGTGATTACTACATCCCCCATTGAGTCAACGAGCATCTTGTCCATACCTTTTGGACCCAGTGTTGACTTCACTGCGTCTGATATTGCTCTTGCTGCCATTATGTTGTTGGTTTGTGCTCCTCTACCTTTTTCACGGGTTGTTCCTTCTTTCAATATTATTACAGGTTGTTGACCACCCATCATATCTTATCTACCTCCTTTTTATTTTTAAAAATTATAGAATGACCTCCCCCTCTATAATAGGAGAGAAAGGTCATTCATCGTTTAGGTATCAGATTTTTTAATCTCCTTCATTTGATTTTTACTTTTGTTGCTCTGTATTCTGGTTTTGGTTCAACTTTCGGTAGTTTAAGGGTCAGTAGTCCGTCTTTCATTTCAGCTTCGACACTGTCTGTTTTCAGCTCCTCTGGTAATTCTAGGTATCTGTAAAAACTGGTGCTGCTGCGTTCTCGTCTGAGCCAGTTTTTGTGTTTTTCTTCCTCGCTGGTTTCCTGTTTTGCTGAGATTTCAACAGCATTTGGTGTGACTTGTATGTCTATGTTGTCTTTTGGGATACCAGGTATTTCCAGTGTCATCTCATATCGATTTCCTAGGTCTGCGACATCCATAGTGGGTGTTCGAATATCGCTGAATGGGCTGATCATGGTACTAGATGGTCCCCAGAATAGTTCGTCGAAGTTTGATCTAAATCTATCGAATAACCGATCTATTTCTGACCAGAGTTCCGCTGGTCTTCGTTGTATGATTTCTTCTTTTTTTTCTGTTGGTCGTAGAGCTAGTTTGTCTTTTCTATCTCTTATTATGGCCATAGCTTATCTACCTCCTTTTCGTTTAAAATTTATTATTTTTGTTTTCTTTAAATTATCAAAACTATAATACATTAATCTATTTAAATATTTTTCTATTTAGTTTGTATTTTTAAATTTTAGTCAATCTAAAATAAACTAAATTATAAACTTATTGCAAAAAATTTATATGCAGATATAACATTATGAACCTACTATGACAGATCAAATAATCATAAAAAAGATAGAACTCCCAGCTGCTGGCAATCTTAACGATGACATCGATTACATATGCAAATCATTTGGGTATTTCACAGAAAGAGACAAAAAAGACACAGCAGGCAGAATATTCCAACTACTTGTAAAAGAAGCTTGTGGAAGCGAAAAAGGGTTGACAAGTGATGAAATCGCTCGACGTTTAAATCTAACACGTGGTGCAATCGTTCACCATCTCAATAATTTCATATCAACAGGAGTAGTTGTAAGAGCTCGTAACATGTATCATCTTAGAGCGCAGAGTCTACAAAAAAGCATAGAAGAAATCAAAGAAGACATTGATAGAATCATTGCTCAAATGCTAAAAATAGCAAGTGAAATAGATTCAAGACTAGGAAATCCCTATAGATAATATAATAATATCAAACATTAATAAAGGGGGGATTAATAATATGAGTTTATTTGATGACGATGCTGGTTGGAGACGAAGAAAAAACCCATTTGATTTTTTTGATACCGATGACGAGTTTGAGCGCATATCCCGTCAAATAGAACATATTATGAATCGGATCTTCAGGGAGTTTAATTATAACTGGATAAAACCAGGGTCATCTTTTATCCATGGTTTTAACATCCACATAGGACCTGATGGAAGACCACATATTGAACAATTTGGTAACCGACCATTGAAGAAATCAGATGGAGAACATGTAATTTCTGATGAAAGAGAACCACTAACAGATATAATAGAGGGTAATGAGGATGTAGCAGTCACTGTTGAGATACCTGGCGTTGAAAAAGAAGATATTGATGTGAACGTGACAGAACAAGGTTTAGAAATCAAGGTTGATAATCCTCAGCGTAAATATTACAAACATATTGATTTCCCATGTGATGTTCTTCCTAAAACAACAAAGGCAACTTATAAGAACGGTGTGCTTGATATAATTATAAAAAGAAAGGAACGGAAAAAAGACGAAGGGTACCGAGTGGAAATTGAATAAAAATCTGATATATTGCATAATAAAAAATTGTTAGTTATAATGTTAGTTGAACATTTCGTAGGAAGTGATAGGATGTATAATCCATTAAGGTGGGAGAGAGCATGGTCAAGGTTGTTTTAACCGCGGATCAGACTTTGCTCTCAGACTATAATGACCATGTTTTTCTTGGTTTTGCTGCATGTGCCCCAAGGATTATTTCAGAGTGGTTGTATACAAAAATTTTTTGTCCACCTGTAGAAGATGAAGAGAATGGCCAAATTAAGTATGCTCATTGTGGGCAAAGGAAAATCGAAGCAGCGTTGCTTGCAAACGGGTTTAGTGATCAGGATATCGCAGTTGTTCGCCCAGAGAATCTAAAAAATGTGGTGGATAAAGATACTAGGGTATTGGGTATTACGACGCATGACCCACTAGGGTTAGGTCCTGCTTCAACGACGTTTAGTGATTTGATTAACAAAGAAACATACACCGCTATTTTTTTTAAAAAACTTGTATCTGATCCAGTAATTAAGAAATATAATCTGAAAGTTATTGTTGGGGGCTCAGGTGCTTGGCAACTAACCGATCATCGTATTATGGCAAAATATGGGATTGATTGTGTGGTTGTGGGTGAGGGAGAGATTACCGCGGTTGATATTATACATAAAGCATTGAACAATGAACCTATTCCTCCAGTTGTTCAAGGTGAGGTTGTTCCTCTAGATCAGATTCCCCTGATTCGCCATCCTACGATTAATGGTATCATCGAGATATGTCGTGGATGCGGTCGTGGGTGTCGTTTTTGTAATCCGACGATGTTGAATTATCGGTGTCAACCACTTGATTACATCCTCAGAGAAGCACGCATTAATGTTGAGGCTGGTAATGGCGTGTTGTTCCATGCTGAAGATGTTTTGCGGTATAAAACAAAAGGTTTTATCCCAAATGAAAATGAAGTGATTCGGCTTTTTACCGAGGTGAAGAAACTAACAAATCGTATTGGTATCAGTCATTTTGCACATGCCTCTGTTGCATCTAATCCTGGTCTCATTGAAAAAATATCTGAGGTGGTGGAGACAGGATCGAAAACCTGTCCTTTTATGAGTGGGCAGGTTGGCATTGAGAGTGGGTCGCCTCGATTGGTCGAGATGTATATGAAAGGGAAGGCAAAACCTTTTAAACCAGAGGAATGGCCTGAGATGGTTGTTAACAGCCATCAGATCCTTAATGATAACCTTTGGGTTCCTGTGAACACGATGATCATGGGTCTCCCAGGTGAAACATCTGATGATGTTCGGAAATCAATTGAGTTGGTTCATAGTCTCTCAGATTATAGGTCGTTGATTATACCCTTGTTTTTCATCCCAATTGGAAATTTGAAAGATCAAAGTCGGTTTTTTAGAACGAAGGATATGTGTGCTGAGCACTGGCAGCTTCTTGCTGCTTGCATTCGCCATAGTATCAAATGGTCGTCTGCGCTCGCAGATGAAAATCTTACATCAACAGATATGAAATTATGGAAGAAGGCTGCGATAAAGCAGGTGATCCAAATCTTTGACAGGCGGTTATCCCCATATTTGAAAATGATGGATGAAGGTATTAACCCGATAACACAAAATACATGACCCAACAATTTTGGTTGGATAACAATAACAGAAAAATAATCGATTAAATTTATGCGATATCCTCTCTCGTGTATACAAACAAAATAAAGGCTAGGTTGCCTTCTGATTTTAAAAAGGCTCTTATAGAAAATAAGGGGGTATAAAGTAATTTTTCAAAAATTTGCTAAATAGTTATAGTAATATGTATATTTTGGTTGGGTAAATGGTGCAAAGACAGAAGAAACAACAAATAATATCGAAGGTTGTTAAACATTCATCTAACAATAAAAAACCAGGGATATAATATAAAACAAATAAAATATAACTAAGAATAAGAATTTTTATAAAAACATCTACATCCAGATTTAGGCGTGTTATTTAGAAAATATTAATTAAAAGATGTTATATCACAATGTTGGAGGAAAAAAGTATATGACTGATGATAAAGAATTAATGGAAATAGCAAGAAAACGAGTAAAAGACAAAGCTGGTTTTTATGTTCATTTTGCTTGTTATATCATGGTGAATCTGTCATTATTCATATTTTATAGATCGATTATTTCAGAAAATGTTAATTTAATTCCGATACTCTTTGGTCCTTTATTTGGGTGGGGAGTTGGTGTAGTTGCACATTTCATCTCAGTGTTTGCTGGAGAGACAGAAGAAAAAGTTCAGAAAGAATACAAAAAACTGAAAGAACAACAAAAATAATCTAGTAAAGATAAAACTATACTTGTTAATTTTATTATTTCCACCGTCGGACTCTCATCCTAACAATGGGATCTCTTGATATTTCATGTATCTTATCTGCTAATTTTCGGAAACCCTCAGTGGTGTTTATGTTAAAAGTCCCAAGCGTTATTCCTCTGTTATTCACTAATCGTATATCACCTGGTTTACCTTCAAATGGCTCTACCTCTTTAATTAATTGTATTTCTTTAGTAATTTCCATTTTGCTTAAATCATGTTGAAGTTGTTTCTCCAATAAATCAGATACAAAAGCAGAGCGATCACCCATAATGTTTTGTTCATCTATTTTTTCTACCATCTCAAGAGGTAGTTCCAAAAATATTATCTTCTTTTCCATAAAAACAAAAATGTGTTTGTAAATATATTAATTTTTAGTTTAAAACTTTGTTTTAAAATAAATTTTTTTAGGGATAAAATTGAAAAGCAGTTGATGATTCTCTAAAAGAAGATTCATGAACTATAAAAAAAATAAACTATTAAAAAATTTCAAAAAATCCGAATCCGCTATAGTACACATTAAAGAGATATTAGGTTTTGGAGCGATCCTGTTAATTGGTGCTATATACTTTTATTCAGTTTATATAACTTTAACATCAGAACAACAAAAATGGTTTTCAGCTCTCACAGCAACATATTTCATACCACCAGCTGGCAAAGAAACAATCATACTAATAGGTTTAAGGGCAGGGCTACCTGCGCCCATATGGGGATTAAGCATATGGGTTTATGATGCCCTTGCATGTGTAGTTATACTAACAAACTGGTGGGTGATAGAACTCCTCATAAATCACATCCCAGCATTCCCATTCATCGGCATAAGAAAAACAAAACCTCGTATTTACAAGAAAAAGGTTTCACTTAAACTATGGTATGATAAGCTGCATAAAAAAACTCATGAAATAGAAGCAAAAAAATACGGTAAAATACTGCCAGTCGCACTATGGGTTTTTATGTTCATACCATTTCAGGGAACTGGTGCGATGTCAACAACAATCATAGGAACATGGCTGGGTTTAAAGTATAGAGAAATCTTTTTGATCGTAGCAATAGGCTCACTTTTATCTATAGTTTTTATGGTTTTAGCCTACTATGGTTTCTTGAGAATCTTGGGATAAAGTAATATCTATTTGTGCTGGGTTTTTTGAAGCTCTAGCATGATTCTCTTCATCTTCTTTTTTGTATTATAATCATAGACCACATCAACTTTTTCCCCTGTGTGTGGGTTCATGCCTGTCCAGTACATACAAGATGACACAGTCATGGGTGTTGGTGTAAACAACTGGAACTGCTCTATGTTTACAAGTTTCTTTTCTTTAATTATGTCACGTAAAAACAACACCTCCTCGATATTATCACCTGGGTGTCCTATCATAAAATAGTACCTCAAAGATTGTTTTTTCTTCGCATTTATCTCTGTGAAAAAAGACAGGAACTCATCAAACCTTGTGTTATCCTTGTTCATTAAAGTAACAACTTTTTTTGAAAAATGCTCAGGCGCTATTTTCAGACAACCAGAGATATGATGGTCTGATATTTCCCTGATGTATTCTTTACTCTCCAACGCTAAATCGTATCTAATTCCGCTTCTAATAAAAATTTTTTTGATACCAGGTATTTTTCTTGCTTTTCTCAGCAAAGCAATAAGTCTTTTATGGGTTTTATCAAGCTCTGGGCATACAATACATTTTGTTTTACACAGATGCTCTGTTTTATTAGAAGACGCACGTTTACATTCCATACCATACATGTTTGATGAAGGACCAACTAGATCATCTATGTAGCCTTTGAAATCAGGGTGTTTTGTAAGATTTTTTATTTCCATGAGTATGTTTTCCTCTGATCTTGATATGATTTTTTCACCTTGATGGAACGCGAGAGAACAAAAATTACATGAGCCTATGCATCCTCTGTGTGTCACGACAGAGAATTTACCCATCTCCAAAAGAGATTTAGGATGCATCCTTCTAGTGTAGTTCAGCGAATAAATCCAGTCAAGATCTTCTGTTGTATAGGTTGGGTATTTGTATTGTAAAACATAATTGTTTGTGTATTCCTGCACAAGGTTTTTGTTGTTTGAAAAACCTTTTTGCATCTCACAAAACTTTTTTTATCTTCAACAACCTGTTTAAAAGATGGTAGCATCTCAAAAGACCGGTCAAATTCTTTGCTAATAATACATGTACCCTTGATTCCATTAAGTTCTTCCCCTTTTTTAGTCGCTCTGTGATTTCCAGTATCTGTTTTTCTCCGCTGCCATAAACCAGTATGTTTGCTCGCGAATCAAAAAGTATGCTACGTCTTATGTTGTTGTCCCAATAGTCGTAATGAGCAAAACGCCGGATGAAAGCCTCTATACCACCTATAACAATAGGTGTTTTTGACTTGAAATATTCCTTTATCTTGTTACAATATACAATAACTGCTCGATCTGGGAGTTTTGTTGCAGAACTGTATCTATCTTCAACTCGTTTTCTTTTAAGCGGTGTATAGTTATGCACCATGCTATCTATGGAGCCGGATGTTACACCAAAACACAACCTAGGATTACCTAATTTTGTGTAATGTTCTTTGGCCTCTGGTTTTTCTATAATACCAACTCTATAACCTTTTGCATCCAACACCTTTGCTATAACACCAACTGGTGACAATGGATGGTCATCATAGTATTCCCCTGTGATTAGTATTATGTCAAAATCATTACCTTTTTTTTGCAATCATAGTTGTTTCAACTTATAACACTCCAGCTATTTAAAGCTAATAAAATGTAAAACAGGAAAGATTCATTAATCTCTTTCTTTTTTTCGTTGTCGATGACAGACATACTCCTGACAAACGATGATGGATACAAATCAGCAGGTTTTTTACCTTTACTTAAAGAGTTGTCAAAAGAGTTTTCAGTAGTTACTGTTACACCAGATAAAGAAAAAAGCTGGGTTGGAAAAGCAGTTACAACAAAAAAACCATTGAAACTAAAAAAAGTAAAACTAAAAGGTTTTGATATTTTCACCATAAATGGAACCCCAGCTGATTGTGTTCAGATAGGTTTGTATAATGTTTTAGATTATCTGCCAAAAATGGTTGTTTCAGGGATTAACCAGGGATCAAATGTTGGGCATGCGCGCATTCTAAGCTCTGGAACAGTTGGTGCAACAATGGAGGCAGCCATAGAAGGTGTTAAGGCATTAGCCTCTTCCTTGAGAATACCACGTGAGATTAAAAAAACCCTTGACCTATTTGATGAAAAGAACTATGTTGTATTTGAAAACGCTGCTAAAATAACAGCGAAATTAACAAAGATGCTAATTGATAAAGAATTTGATGATGTTGACCTATTCTCAGCTAATATACCTTTTAACGTTTCACTTGATGCCGAGATTGAGATAACCAAACCTTTCAAAAAACCTTATGGTAAATTATTTTATGAACAAGGAGACGAGCTTATTCTCAGAACACCTAACCTGGATTTTGTAGATCTACAGGATGGTACTGATCTTAAGGCTATTAGTGAAGGTAAAGTATCTCTGACACCAATAAATCTATCCTTATTTAAAGAGGGATCTACAGAGCAGATTAAAAAACTTATTAAGATATGAAAAAGAAGGCTATAGCAACAATAGCATACACACTAATTAGTTGTGCTCCCTCCAGCCAATTACATCTACCATCTGCTGAAAGATAATTAACTATCAATACCCCTAAAACCAATGCTATCAACTCAAATAATGTAAACTCTAGAGTAAAACCAAAACCAAACAATATGCTTACCAACATCAAAATAGGTACCACGAACAATGCAATTTGAATAGCACTACTAAGTCCTATTTCTATAGAGACATCTAACTTATTTTTAAGAGCGAAGTTAATAGCTGTTGCATTTTCTGATATATTTGTAATTATAGCGATTACAATTATCCCAATGAATGTTTGCATTCCTGCTGTTTCAGCAATTACGCTGATTGAGTGGACGAGAAACTCTGATTCTACTGCAGCTACTATGAAGGTTATCAAAAGGGTTAAAGACGCTATTTTTTAGTCATTGTTGGTTTTTCTTTAGTATCTCTTATTTCATCGCTTGCATCAAACAAATCTCTATGTGTTTTTAGAGAAAAAACTAGATCCGCTATGTATATAAATGCCATTACTATTGCAACAGCAACACTGATAATAGAGATATTAGAGTTCATGCCAGGGTTAACAAATGCGTATATGCTTGGGATCGCTAAACCTGCAACAACAATAATTAGCATAGTAGATGAAACAGTTACTGTTTCATTGTTGAAAGTCTGATGTTTATATCGCAAACTACCAAAAAATATACTCAAACCTACCAGAAGCAAAATGTTACCTATTATGCTACCTATCATGGATGCTTGTACAACCCTTATTAAACCGTTTTGAAGCGCAAATATTGCGATGATCAACTCTATAGAATTACCAAATGTAGCAGAGATAAGACCACTTATTGTAGGGTTGGTTTGAAGAGTTATCTGTGTAGTAGAGTAACCCATGATGCGAGCTATAGGGATGATAGCAAAAATTGATGTTATAAAAGTTAAGGTTTTGTCTGATGTAAACAACGCAAAGTAATAACTAATTGGTATGAAAACAAGTAAAAGATAGAAAGTTTTGCCGATTCTTAGTCTCTGAGCAATCGCTTTTAAAACAGGGGGAGAATAGATATTTTTTTGAGTGCATCACGCCTAACAACCATGCACTCTGAATTCAAATAATAGCTCTATAAATGTTTCGAATAATAGGATGTGATAGGAGAAACGCTTTATTTTTTAAGTCTCAGTATAGCCTCAGCTATGTCACCCTTGGTTTCCTCCAAGGCTTTTTTTGCTTCTTTCTCTGATTTACCTGTTTGCTCCATAACAAGTTTAACGTCATCCTGTGGTATCTCTTCTTTCCTTTCTAGTATCTTTGGTTTACCTATGATTTGATAGGTTGTTTGCCCTTGAGCATCCATCATTGTTACATCAGGTTTTTCAAAAACGTATTCCTTCGTATCCGTCTGTATTGTCACTTTCTTGACGTTCTCTATCTCTCTTACGTTTATCCCAAGTCTACGCATCATCTGGTTTAGCTGCCTAGGATTAATGTTTCCAGGTATCATAACTTATCATTTCTCCAAACAGGTTTTTTTGTTATTTTTGCGAAGCATATATAGCTATATTATTGTTTAACATTTTTGGTATGATCAACAGCAAAGAGGTTAAAGTGCTTGATAGGAACTCTGAGTACTATGGTGTTCCAACATCGACTCTGATGGAAAACGCTGGCAAAGGCGTCGCAGATTTTATTACTAGACAACTTCACCTAAAAAACAAGAGGATACTGGTTTTTTGTGGTACTGGGAATAATGGCGGTGACGGTTTTGTTGCTGCTAGATACCTCTCAAACTATTATGATGTAACCGTTTTTTTAACTGGTAAAGAAAATGAGATTAAAACAGACATCTCAAAAGATAATTTCAAGAAGCTTAAAAAAATGAAGATAAAAACCTATGATATAGGTTCACTGAAAATAGTTGATAAACTTTTGTTTAAAACCGATGTCGTTGTTGATTCAATGCTCGGCGTAGGTTTATCAGGGGAACTAAAAGAACCTTATCTGTCTCTCGTAAAAAAAATAAACAAAGCTAAAAAAACAGTTGTTTCAGTTGATGTACCCACTGGTCTTGGGTGTAAAACTGCAGTTAAACCTAGTTATACAGTTACTTTCCACGATATAAAGAAAGGTATGAATGAGGAGAACAGCGGTAAAATCAAGGTTGTTGATATTGGTGTACCAAAGAAGGCTGTTGACTATGTTGGCCCAGGGGAGCTGATAACATATTATCCAATACCAAAACAGGATTCTCATAAGGGTGACAACGGCAGGGTTCTGGTTGTTGGTGGCGGCCCATACATTGGTGCCCCTGCATTGTCTGGTCTTGCCGCGCTCCGCACAGGATGCGACCTTGTTTTTATCCTAACACCAAAAAGAGTTGCTAGGGCAATCACCTCGTTTTCCCCCCTATTTATTACACCTGAAAGACTCGCAAAAGATGTAGCTATGCTTTCACCTAATTTGATTGTTAGAGAGCTTAGCAGTGAGGATCATCTTGTTGCTGAGGATTTTGAGATTATCGAGGAGTATCTTCCAAAGGTTGATACAGTTGTTATAGGCCCAGGTCTTGGTTCTGATAAATCAACAAAAGATGCGATTGAGAGGATTATTTCTAGATGCGCTAGGATGAACAAGAGTATGGTTATTGATGCTGATGCTATACAGGTTGTTGGAAAAAAACCAGCTATTGTTAGATACTCTAGTACTGTTATAACACCTCATGCTGGTGAATTCAAAGAGCTTACAAAAGTAAAACTAGATATTAATCTATTGAACAGAAAAAAGAAAGTTGAGGAATGGGCTAAAAAACTGGGTGTCACTATTCTTTTCAAGGGACCTGTTGACATTATTAGTGATGGAAACAGAACAAAGCTGAATGATATCCATAACAGGGCTATGACAGTTGGTGGAACAGGTGATGTACTAGCTGGTATTGTTGGCGGATTGTTGTCTAAGGGAGTTGAACCTTTTAACGCAGCACGGATTGGAGCTTTTTTAAATGGTTCTGCTGGCAACAAAGCTTTTGAGAAAAAATCTTATGGTTTGGTTGCTACTGACATTATTGATGAGATACCCAACGTGTTGAAAGAATACCTTTAGTTTTTTTTATGAATTTGGTATAAAATTGGGAAAAGATTTAATAACATTTTTTTGATACAGTACTTCGGAAAGTACAATCGTAAATATTTTTAACCTATAACTTCATTGATTTTTTTGGGAAGATAGGATGAGAA
>JARYMC010000042.1 GCA_029907305.1 Candidatus Thermoplasmatota archaeon | reverse complement strand
ATTTTATGTCGTTTTGCAACTTCGCGCAAAACTTCTTCGCAAAGTTTTTTATTTTCCTCCTGCTTAAACATATTGTACCTATACTTAGGACACCACTCAAGGTGGTACAAATTCTGGCCAACGCTATGGCTACCGCTAACTAAATCCATAAAATTTTTTTCACGCCCTGGGCAGGTGTTCTATGACTCCGCTCTGGCGGGTGCGCCTGCCCAGAAGTAAAAATGTTTGTTAGATGAAAAATAGCGCGATTCACCCCCCATGCTAAAGTCTGGGGATTTCTCGCTCACAAAATGTTAATAAAGATATTTTTACAAGCTTTTCTAACTTCATCGTAAATTATTCCATCTAACCATGCTACAAATCCTTTGGTGCCAATGATACTCATATATCATAATTATTATTCTTATCTTTACATCATTTTCTCCAAAAAACCTCAAATAAAGTATATGAAACACAATAATTTCAGAAATATTTCTTAATCTCTATCTTCAAGTTATCTAATATACTCGAAAGTTTTTTTTCCAATTCAGCTGAAAGGTTTTGCCCATGTGATGTATCTTTTGGTTGTACACCAAATACAATAATTTCTTCAGGGCATTCGTTTAACTGTTTGGATAATTCTATGATTTTTAGGAAATCTGATTCATGCGTCGATGTTTTGGCTTGTATTTTTTTGCTTTTTATTTCATCCAATGTAAATACCCTTGTTTCACCTGGTTGACCACCAAAATTAACTGCATCAACAATCATAGCAAAATCAAAATTTACTAGCAGGTGAAGTAGGTTCATCCCGCCTATGCCACCGTCTATAAATTCTATGTTTTTTGGTAGTTTTTCTTTTTGTTCTAACAGTTTTTCTATTAAAATTATGCCTATGCCATCGTCTTTTCGCATCGTGTTTCCTATTCCGATTACCGCGCTTTTTTTCATAATTAAAAATCTGTTTTATGTTAGACGAATTTTACATCTAGATAATGTGTTGAGCATGATATGCATGGGTCATACGCACGTACTAGCATTTCAAGTGTTAGCTCTATTTCTTTTGGTGGTTTATCAATGATCTCGGGAACAAGTTTTTCCATGTCTAGTTGTATGTTTGCGTGGTTCTGGTTTGTTGGGATGATACAGTTTGCTTTAATGCAGTATCCCTTTGAGTTCAATGTGTAGTCATGAATGAGTAAACCACGTGGTACTTCTACTAGCCCAACACCTCGACCTGCTTTTACTTTTGGTTTAACTGGTTTTTCTTCTTTTAGTCCTTTCTCGAGGATTTTGTCTATCAAATCAATTGAATCCTCAGTACTATGCACAAACTCTACTAGCTGTGCTATTGTGTTCATGAACGGGTTGCAGTTTATTGGCTTAAGGTTGAACATCTTAGCGACTTCTTTTGCTGCTGGATGTAGTTTGTTGCAATTTAGGTTGAATCTGGCTAGAGCCCCAACCATGTAAGATTTCCTGTTGTGTTTAGTATATTTTGCTGTTGAATGAGGAACAACGTACTCATTTGTGATATTCTGATAATTTTTGTAATCCTTGAATTTCCCTGTATCAGTCGAGTTAATCACACCATCATACAACGCATATTCATCATCAGCGCTTAGCCCAATGTATTCCGTCTCCCTCTCGAAATCAGGTAGTCTATCTGCCACACTATGTATCAACTGAGCTAAATCATTTGTTAAATCTCTGCTTTCTTCCAGTCTTTTGCGTAGTTCCAATAATTGTTTCTCAGTTGGTATCACTGAGAACCCACCAACCACCAACCTGATAGGATGAATGGTTCTACCGCAGAGGAGATCAGACATTTCATTTGCTAGTCGATGTAATTTAACAATCTTCAAAACAGTATCAGTGTGTTTTGATCCAACCAATGGAAATATGCTATCAACACCAAATAGATCAGGTGAAACAAGGTAACCTATGTGCAGAATATGACTCTGCATGTTTTCCCCATGAATCGCTAATCTGCGTAATAGTGCAGTTTGTTCAGATATTTTAACACTCAATGCATCCTCTGTTGCTTTCAATGATGCAAGTGAATGACCTATTGAACATATACCACATATTCTCGATGTGATCGGTCTTAGTTCATTATAATGTTGCCCACGTAGCATTGCCTCAAAGAATCTCGGTGCCTCTACGACACTCCACTGTAGTCTTTCGATTTTCCCGTTTTTAACATTCAACTCTATGTTACCATGGCCTTCTACACGAGTCAGATGCTCAACATGAATAGAAAAATTGTTACTCATCTACACTACACTCCTCCTTACCATAATTATACATAGTACACCGTCGACGTATGTCCTCATATGACAAATTATACCGTTCAAGTACTTCCCAAACACATTTAGTTTCAGCTTTCTTTATCAAACCACGACACCCCTCACATGGACTGTTATGTGTTGGACAAATTGCTTTGCAACCAGCGCGGGTTATAGGGCCGAGGCAGAAATTCCCTAACTCAAACTGGCAGATGTTCTCGTTCTTTTTGCATTCCACACAAACCGGATAATTAGGTATCTCTGGTTTTTTACCAAGTGCAAGTGATGTGATCACATGTTTGAATTCATCGCGGTCAATAGGACAACCATGGATATAGTAATCAACTGGGACCACTTCGTTAACTGCTTTGGTTTTGAAAACATTGAACAATTCATTTCTATGAATTGGAGCATCACCATAGACCGTTTTTATAACTTCATCATGCATCCATTGGTTCCTTATTTTGTTGACACCACCAATTGTAGCACAGGCTCCAAGTGCAACAAGTATTTTTGCTTTGCTACGGATATTACGTAATCTTTCCTCATCCATTGGTCTCATAATTGAGCCTTCGACAATAGCTATATCATAGTTGTCAGAGTGCTCTTTCATAACTTCCCGGAATGATACAATATCTACTATTTCTATCAAATCAAGTATCTCTTCCTCTAGGTTAGCTATCTGCAGTTCACATCCTTCACAGTCAGCAAAATCAAACACTGCAACACGTGTTTTCTGCTTCATTCAAAAGCCTCCGGTAAATTTTTTATTTCTTTATAATTGAACACTGGGCCTTCTTTGCAAACATAAACACCGTTTATCTGACAGTGACCACATTTTCCAACACCACATTTCATACGTCTTTCTAATGAAACAAATATGTTTTCATCAGGTATACCCATTGTTTGTAAGGATTTTATAACAAACTTATACATTACAGGCGGACCAACCACAACAGCTATAGTGTTTTTTGAATCAAGTTTATCCACTCGTATCTTCGGGAACAATGTTGTTATAAGACCTATATCACCCTGCCAGCATTCACCTTGCTCGCATCTATCAACAGTTAATTTACAAACTGTGTCATCACATTTCTTCCATTCTTCTATCTCGTTTGTGAAAAGTATTTCTTTTGGGCGTTTTGCCCCATAAAGTATTATTATCTGTTTGAATTTCTTACGATTTTTTTTATCAAGAACATAGTTTATTAGTGACCTCATCGGGTACATCCCTATTCCACCAGCTGTAAGCATCAGGTTTTTGCCTTCCATTGCTTTAACATCAAAGCCGTTGCCAAATGGACCTCGTATACCGATTTTATCACCAACAGACATCTTATGTAGTTTAGAGGTTACATTACCAACTTTTCTAACCGCTATTTCAAAAGATGGTGAGTCACTTGGTGGAGATGCCAAACCAAATGGTGCCTCGCCCACACCAAAAATTGATACCTCTACGAACTGCCCTGGTTTACCGCCCAGTGGTTTTTTGTCATCCAGCTCGATCTCAAATAGTTTTTCTGCATCTGTTAGTTTTTCTATTCGTTTGATTGTTGCTTTTCTTGGCATATGTATTATGTTTGTCTCAGCAATTTTGGTTTCTTGTTTAATGAAAAACTTACTGGTATCATCTGATTTTTTGTGATGAGATAAACTGTTTATTACGTCTGATGGGTCTGCGATATCTGGTAAACATGCGATGCTGCATCTTCCACAGCCAACACATGCGACAAAACCGTATCTTTCATGCAGGTAGTTTCCTTTTCTAAAGAACCTGTGTCTGTATCTATCCTTTATTTCTTCTCTGAAAACTTCTCCGCTTCCAACTTTTGTGAAATCTTTAAGCAAGCATCCATCCCAAGTACGTATCCTGTTACCTGTTTTTAGGTTGAGGGAGACTTCGTCTTTTACATCATAGCAATAGCAGGTTGGGCAAACCATTGTGCAGGAGCTACATTCGATACATCTATCAGAACGTTCTTCCCATATGCCGCTATCATAGTTAGCAACAAGAACAGAGGACCATTCTTCTTTTGGTAGAATCACTTTTTTCTTATATTTTCTTAGAGTTTTTTTACGAACCTCATCAATTTTTTTGATGTCTACTTCTTTTGCGTCCTCGGTTTTTGCATATTTTTCTAACAAGCGTTTTCCTTTTTCTGAACCTATTGTGATAGCATATTTGGTTTCTATGTTTGTGAGTAGTAAATCAAATCCTTTGTCTGTTGTGTTTGTGTTCATGCTTGCTGCGAATGAACACTCTGATACGTTTTGTATATCAGAGGCGATAATTATCGTAACTTCACGTCTTTTTTTGTAGAAATCATCTGTCTGTGAATCCAAGTATACTTTATCCATTTGTTCTAATGCTATAACGTCGTATGGGTGTATGCCTATGATTATCCTTGGTTTTATTTCCATATTTGGTTTTACTTCAAATTGTTTTTCCAAATCGTATTTCATCAGTGTCTCGTATTGTGGTAGGAAATACTTTTTTGGTGGGATGATTGTTACATCATGGTCCAGGCGTAGTTCACTCGCGTTTTCCAGCTGGTCGAACACGTATCTTTTGTCTTTTGATTTAACTCCGACTACTTCGTAGTTTTTGTCCTGGATTAGCTTGTTTATGAAGTTGTTTAAATCATTTTTAGAAATAGTTTTTATCTGATTCATATCTAAAGTTCCCCCCTTGTCTACTTATGTTTTAGATAAGTTATGTTAGTGTAGACTGGGATATAAAACCAGAGACCCTGAACGATTTAACCAATATAACATTTTTCTTTTTATCTGTGATATTATTTAAGGAGCTTTTGCTATAAATCCTTGTTTCATCAGAGTCTGTGTCTCATCCCTAGCTTTTTTAATTATCGCCATTGCATGCTCGTATAACTCTTTTCTCGATGGTTTTATTCTTGCTATTCCTTGTGATATCGCTTTTAAACCAACAGCTACTGCCTCCCTAGGGAATACCTCCCAAGAGTCCATTGTTGGTACTATATACTCATCACTTAACCCCTGATCCTCAGCTGTTTTCGCCAACTCGTATGCAGCAGCGATACACATCTCGTCTGTAATTGTTTCTGCCCTAACATCAAGTGTTCCTCTGAATATCCCTGGGAAACCTAGTGAGTTGTTTATCTGGTTTGGGAAATCTGATCTACCTGTTGCAACAATTCTTGCTCCAGCTTCTTTTGCCTCCCATGGCCATATCTCTGGGATAGGGTTTGCTGTTGCAAAAACTATCGAGTCATGCGCCATTTTAGAGATCCATTGTTTTTTTATTGTACTTGGTCCTGGTTTACTCGCTGCTATACATATATCAGTATCCCTTATTGCTTCTTCCACTGGACCTGTTCTTCCTTCCCCGTTTGATTTCAGGCACATATCCCATTTCTCAGGGTTTTGGTTTTTTTCTTTTTCAAGGTCTTTTCTCGATGAATGTAATATGCCTTTGCTATCAGCCATTATAATGTTTTTTTGTTTCACTCCAGCTGATATCAACACCCTTGCTATAGCTATGTTTGCTGCACCTGCACCAACCATTGAGAACAATGCTGCATCCATCTTTTTACCGACGAGTTTCAAAGCATTTATTGCGCCTGCAACCACTATTGTTGCTGTACCCTGTTGGTCATCATGCCAAACAGGTATATCCATCTCTTTTCTCAATCTATTTAGTATGTAGAAGCATTTTGGTTTCTCAATGTCCTCTAGGTTTATTCCACCAAAACTTGGTTTAAGCCATTTCACTGCTTGTATTATCTCATCTGGGTCTTTTGTATCAAGACAAATCGGGTATGCATCTACTCCACCAAGATATTTAAAAAGTAATGATTTGCCCTCCATAACAGGAAGTCCTGCTTCTGGTCCTATATCTCCTAAACCTAAAACACGTGTTCCGTCGCTCACCACTGCTACTGTGTTCCATTTATTTGTATAATCATATACCTTCAAGGGGTGTTTTTTTATTTCTTTACATGGTTCCGCAACACCTGGTGTGTACCAGATGGCGAAATCGTTAAAATCACGAATACAACATTTTGGTGTAACCTCTATTTTTCCTCTATAGAATGGATGAAGTCTCATCGCATCTTTACCTGGTTTAACTGCTTTTTCTAGTAATTGTTTTTCATTGGTCTTATCCATAGAAAAAACCCCCTATTGAACAATGGCATGGGATATTCTGCTTTATGTATATTACTATTTCACTTTTTATTTTTAAAAAGAAGAAAAATTAGAGTATTAAGCTAATTTGAAGATGCTAACTTTCTATATTTAGGGGTTTTTGTAATTGTGATAATATCTTTGCATGTGCTTGTAATTTTATGGATGTTTGTTGAATGGTTTGCTGACCATTTATATAAATAACAGGTGTTTTCATATACACTGTTATTTCTTCAAAATCGCTAGGGTCATGTTTATTAACTATCTTCACGGTTCCAATGAACTCACTTTTTTCATATGGAGCTACAACTCTTACCTGTACAGTGAATGGGCCATCTTCTAGTGTTAGATCATTGCCACTTATTGGTGTAAATGTCCATGTACCCCAATTTGGCCATTCAGTGATTTCCCAATCTAACTCCGATAGGGGTTCGCCTATGTTTTCAACTGTGAAGTTACCTGTTACTGTTGCGCCTGGTTTTATTTTAGGCCAGTTAAGGTTTCCTTCGCAGTTTAAATCAGGGTAGGTTGGTGTCCATCCATTTGTTAGACCTTTGATGCAAAAGTTTGCTGTATGGTCCCATGTCGGGTCTGTGAATTGATAATTATATAGGTCTACCCAGTTGGATCCACTGCGGTAATAGCTCTCACCAGGGTTAGCTTTAGATTTTACGAGAGTGCCACGGTCCTGTCCACCAAGTAAGACAGGGACTATCGAGGTTCGATCAATAGGCTGGCCACCAGAGAACAGTTTTAGATAAATATAGTAGTCATCTCCTGCTTCGAAACCTACTGGGTCATTAAGTACAATTGTGTGATATCCTTTGTATTCGATATTACCAGACATTGTAGAGAGTTCATCTAGCAATTGGCCACTTTCAAAGCGGTCGTAGATCTTTGCTATGTAATCTACATCATCTTCGGCTGTGTAAAAGCTTATTGCTTCAAGTAGTTCGTCATCATTGGTTTCAAAAGCATTGAATGCTTCTGTTATATCTGGGAGTGTGTCTCGCCACCCATGGTAGTCATAGTAGTATATGTAATCGTATGGTTGAAGTTCGACATCTTGGTATGAAACTGCTCCCATCTCTGGGTGTTGACAGCAGTGTTTATCATAGTACGATATCCAGAAGTATCCGCCCTGAGGACCCCACTCTGATCCCCAGCTGTTTTTACATAACCAAGCGCCTGGTTGTGGTGCTTGAGTAATTTTGTTGTCATCCCATCCAACTATGGCAATGGCATGATTGGGTTCGTCAGTGGTATATGGGGGTTGGTAATGTGCATAATAACTTCCAAAGCTTTGAATATAAGCAGAGTCATAACACATACAAGTTCCCATCACGCCTTCTGTCATGATCTTCTCTTTGATTGTATCTATATTACTAAGGTCTGGTCCTGCTATATACCACTCTATGTCACGTGGGTAAAACAACTGATAAGAACTATCATATCTCGCAGGTGGCGTATAATACCATTCATCATCATACTCTGTTGGGTCATTAGCATCTTTACTATAAACTGCTCCTTCTCCACGTGTAATATATGCAGATGCGATAAGATAATCTCCACCATTATGAACCTGAAGGCCACTACCAGGGAAATCGTCGTTGTTAAACGTGTTAAAACCGTTCCACCAATCTAGATGGTATTCAGCAAGATTTGGCTCTTCAGTGTTTCCAGTTTCTTCCCAATTACCAGTAATCAAAAGATTCCCTTCTAAAGCTGCCATTACCCCATGACACCAACAGGTCCCACCTGTCTGATGCTTTACTGATGTGACATAATTTTTACCATTAACATTTCGTAAGTCAAAAGAACTAGGTGGCTCAAAAAATATGTTGCTAATTTGCTGACTAGACGAGTTTATATTTTCAGATTTTTTTAATTCATAAATAGTCGCACTAACAGGTGCAAACAATACTATGGCGACTGTTGAAATTATAAGTGTATTCAAAAATATATTATTTCTATACATGTTTTTTTCTCCTTTTTTCCATTCTAATAGAGTATATTAACATACGTTAATACTTATTACGATATATAAGATTTTAGCATCCAAAAAAGGGAAATTCATAAGATCATTGAATTAAAAGTAACATCGCTAACATTCTAGGATCAAAAAATGTTAGTATGGAAAAAATACGTAATCTGATTTCCTTTACTGTTTTTTGCATCTCTCTCTTTAGATGTGTAATGTTTTTCAATCTTTGGTTGACATAAAATATTGAGGATAAATTAATAACAATTTACTGTATTCAAGTAAATATCTGCAGGAGTAACGATGGGAGCTAATACAAGATATAAACAAATCTACATATTTTTAGTTTTATTCATTTTTATATCAGTAATATCTTTATCAGCTGTTTGTTCGGAAAACTATTATGCAGATATAACAATAAACGTGGACTCATCTGGTTTTGTAACAATTGATGGTATAACTAACTACCCTGGTTTGCTAGTAAATGATACTGAGATTTATACCTCAAAAAAGCAGAGTTACTGGATTCTAAATATCACAAAAGAAGAGGTTTTTTCTGATTTTGTTTATGTTCTAATTTTACCTAAGGGTTCATCTGTAAATTATATAAAATCATCAGACTTTATAAGAATCGAAGAGAGCCAGGGTAGTTTATTGGTTAGAGGTTTCGGTGAGAATGTTCCTCTTTCAATAGTTGTTCAATATCAAATAGAAAAACTACCTGGTAATGAAGGTCAATATCAAATAGAAAAACCACTTGGTAATGAAGGGTTATGGCAATTTGGTATATTAGAAGTTTTTTTGGTGGTAGTTATAATTGTTTTAATTATAACATTGGTTTTTGTTCTTGTAAAAGATAGAAAGGATAAATCAAAGGTTGAAGAAATAAAACATGATGAAGTTGATAAAAATTTAAAGGGTTTGAAT
Source organism: Candidatus Thermoplasmatota archaeon (assembly GCA_029907305.1). Classification (NCBI taxonomy): domain Archaea; kingdom Methanobacteriati; phylum Thermoplasmatota; species Thermoplasmatota archaeon. The sequence goes on along the minus strand of JARYMC010000042.1, from coordinate 3,032 downwards.
GAGAGACAAAAACAGATTATAAGGCTGTTGATGGATAGAAAAATGCCTTTGACACAAACTGATATACAAAAAGAATTGAATTTACCAAAAGCATCTGTTTCAAGGAATATCCGTGGGTTAGAACGCAAGGGATTGATAGAGAAGGAACAGATAGGTATGTCAAACTTGATTAGACTTAAAAAACCCTAGTTTTTTGTTTTTGTTCCGTTTTGTTCCGCTTTTTTCCGGTTAAAATATATATGTTGTTTCATCCAATAATAAATCAATGAGCCAAGTTGAATTGGCGTAAAAAAAGGTGATAAAAAAATGAGAAAAATAGCGGCTGTATTGGTTGTGCTAATACTAATGGTCTCAATTTCGTCATTGGTATTAGCGGATGAAGCTGGGGAAGATAATGGTATAGATAATGAAACAGTGAAAGAAACAGAAATAATGAATACTTCTTTAGGTGCTGAGATAAGATTATTGCAGCTGAAAAAAGCATTGCTTAAAAATATATTAAAAGGGGGGATGGCTGTCGAAGTACTGAAGGGGCTTGGGTATAACACATCTGAACTAGAAGTGATACTGTCTGAGATGAGGGTTTTGCTTGATGAAGTAAAGGCGGTAAATGCGAGCTCTAATGATTCAGTTCAGATGTTTGTTGAGCTTAAAATAGAGGCAAAAAATTATACCAGAGAATTTAGGGAAACAATTAGAGAGTTGTTGGATGATGTAAAAATAAGGGAGCTAAGAGAAAGGATCAGGGAGATAGTTAGCGCTGAGATACAGAATTATAGTAAGATGATACAAATTAGGATAAGGCAGTTCAACCGAAATCAGTTGTACAGGTTGTATGGGATAATTGGGGAGGCAAATAATTCATTTGTCAATGAGTATTTAAACGGGAGTGTTACATTGGATCAAGTGAAATTACAGGTTTGTAAGATGATAAATCAGAGGACAAGAGAAGAGAGGTATGGCATATTTTCTGAGATAAAAGAGGAGAATATTAAGAATAGGATACAGGCGAGGGTGTCTGTGGAGAATATGCATAACAATGGTAAAGGAAAGGGTTATGGTAAAAATAAATGATGGAGGAAGTGATGGAGATGAATAAAAAAATTGTATCAATTCTTTTTCTTTTGATTGTTTTTGTTTCAGTAGCGTTAGCCTACATTTATTTTAATCAGGCTGCCACTGATGAAAAGGGTTATAGTGGTTCTTCTAAAGATGTGAGTGATGAAGATTTAGCTAATGAAATCGATGATATATTTTTAGATGAAGATAGTGAGGTAGAAATCGGGGAAATGATTTAAAAGCATCTCCTCTTTTTTTTTATTTTAGAGTTATTTGTTTATCTAAGTTTTTATAAACAATGAACTGTTTTAAGGTTTAAATTTTTTGGGGAGGATGATTATGAAAGCTGTGATAAAACAAGTTGAGGGGTGTGCTTTTATTGGTAAGGCTGATAGTAACCATTGGACTGCCATTGATGCGTCAAAAGAGAGCTGTGGTAGTGATGCTGCTACGCATCCGATGGAGATGGTTTTATTAGCATTGGGTGGTTGTTCAGGGGCTGATGTTGTCTCTATTCTTGGGAAGAAAAAAGTTGTGTTTGATGGTTTTGAGATAAACATTGATACTGAGCGTGCTGATAGTTATCCAATGGTGTTTAAGAAGATACATTTGGAGTATGTTTTTTATGGTAAGGATATAAACCCGGTGCATGTTGAGCGTGCTATTGCGCTTTCTATGGAGAAGTATTGCCCTGTGGCTGCGATGTTGAAAAAGTCTGTGGAGATAACGTCATCATATAAAATAGCAAATTGATGTTCATATAAGGTGTGGTGGAGGGATGTATGTAATTGTTATCCAGCATGTTTTTTATGTAATCAAGGAATCATGAAGAAATCATCCTGTGTTGAGTAAAAATATGATGAGATTTAAAAGGGAGATCTGTGGTTAAAGTTCTTTTAGTTAAAGATTTTTTAAGTGGATGTTAGATGTATTTATTAAGATGATTAGTATATGAAGAGGAAAACATATATTTATGTTATTCAGAAGCATGATGCTACACATCTTCATTATGATCTGCGTTTGGAGATGGATGGTGTTTTGAAAAGCTGGGCTGTACCCAAGACTCCTCCTTCGAAGAAAGGTATAAAACGTTTGGCAATTCAGACTGAGGATCACTCTATCGAATATGCGGATTTTGAAGGCGTTATCTCTGATGGGAGTTATGGTGCAGGTAGTGTTGAAATTTGGGATAAAGGAACCTATGAAATTGAGGAACTGGATGGGCATAAAATTGTGTTCCATGTATATGGTAAAAAACTAGAGGGGAGATATTGTTTGATTAGATTGAGGGGGCAGGCTAAAAACTGGCTTTTCTTTAAATGTTGAACCAGAAAAATATAAACAATTGTCTATGATTTCAACATATTAATTTTTTGTTTACACTTTTCGCATAAATAGAGAGGTTTTGTTTTTGCTTCCCATAAAGAGTTTGAATACCGCATGACACAGCTGTTGGTGCAATGATCTAATCCTAATACATGTCCTGTTTCATGGATGGCTTCTTTTTCTATTAGTTCCTTGTTTGATAATCTGAAGGTAGATAGAACTGCTCCTTGTAAATGATATGCTAATCCAAATATGAAATTCATACCATGGGTGTAAAGATCCTTAGGTATAACCCATAATGCTGTTTCTCTTTTCTTATTATTTAGGAGATGTCTAAGAAGTATTTCTGCATGGTATTGATCTCTTTGTTGATCATATGCTTGACTAATTAATTCTATTTCTCCTCCAGTGAAAACCTCTAAAATGTCTTTATAGGTTTTTGTCAAAGCATTTTTTATAATTTGAATTTCATCTCCATGGATCTGTGAATAAAAGATTTCAAGCTCAATATGATTTGAATCAGACGTTAAAAATCTTGATGATTTTTTCATTTTTCCGATCTTTTTTTTACTTGACAATGTCACATTAACTTTTTTTGTATGATTTACAAGCTTTGCGACACTATTAAATCTTCATCCACTTTTTCG
>JARYMC010000041.1 GCA_029907305.1 Candidatus Thermoplasmatota archaeon | reverse complement strand
TTTCATCTGTTGACTGTTTTTTTATGATATCTAGGAATGAGATGAACTGTTCATCAGGTGTTTTTTTTTTGTCATGTACAGCTACTCCTGCTATGAGAGAGAATGCTGCGCGTTTTACAAACTCCTTCTCGGTATCCGACCATTTGTACACTTTTTCATATGCAAATGGTGATTGATCAAAGAGGCTTGTGCATGCTTGGTCGCAGATATCCCATGAATCAAAATCATTTGCCCATGAATCCATCTGCTCTGCTGTTATTTTTTTCGGGTCATCTATAAAAATTGCTAGTAGTCTCGCATCATGGATTTTTGAGTCACATAGCTTCAGTGCAAGATCGTGGTTTGTACCTATTTCTTTTGCCAGAGGGGTCTTAACTCGTAGATCGATATTCCAAGGTTGTTTTTTGGATTTATACCATATCTTGCCATGCCCTCTACGTTCTCTGGTTTTGATAATGTTTTCAGTTTATTTATGATTTCTTCGTATCGCATATTTGTCACCAGTGTTTTTTGGCCACTCAGCTCGCCCATTTCTCAGCATATTGCAGCACTTAGTGTGAGATAGTTTTTCATCATCGTGGTCATTTTGTAAATGAGTTTTTATTTATTATATTTTTATTGTCTAACTGTTTAATGTGTTATTTTTAAAAGTTTTTTTCTGCTGTAAAAGTAGAGGTGCAGGGAAAGGGATTTTGTTGAACACCTGGGGAAGCCAGTAATTTAACGCTGAGCGAAGATTTTTGCTCAAATATATCTATAAAACTTGTTTTTTTGTTTGGTTTTTTTCCGAACATTTTCCAGCCTTATATATACTTTTAAGGACAATATATGTCTGATGAGATATGTCAAAAAAATAAGGTAATCTACATGTTTGGGCTGGTGATAAGCGCAGTAATAATAGTGACAACTGCGATAAGCGTAGTATCTATACTGAAAGCGAAAACAACTGATGAAAACCACACTACAAAGTTTATCACTGCAGAAGATAATGATGCTACCTTGTTTTTGAAGAAAGGCGACAAGTTAAATTTAGAACTTAGAGATTATGGTGACGGTGGGTACACCTGGGAGATTGTAACACTAGATGAAACAGTGTTGAGTCTCACAGAACGATACGATAGCCAGCCATCAGGTATGTTAGGTGATTTTGGGAACGACATCTGGGTGTTTACAGCAGAGAAAACCGGTTCTACAACACTTGAACTGGAATGTAGTAGATCCTGGGATAAGATTGATGTTTGTGCAACGTTCGTCATAGAGGTAGAAGTCCAGTGAAGACTTCTACCACCTCCCCCCTTTTTTCTTATTTATTCCACTTTTTAGTCGGTTCTTTTTTGTAGACGGTTTGTATTATTCTCGTAATCATTACTATTGCGATAATTACCATAGCGATGGCTGCTGTGATTGCGATATTTGTTTGCACGCCATATGTGGGGTCTGTGTTGAGACGTTTTATCATTATACCTAGCAAAGCCCAGATTATCACTAAGCTATATGCAACATCTTTTCTTCTAAGAAGCATCAATATCGTGAGTAAAGTGGCAACAGCTATGACAAGAATGGTCCATGTTGTCTGCCCTAGAAATAGTTCTCCAACACCAGCTTTTACTAATACTGCGGTGACGTTTGCGATTGTGGCAACTGATATCCAGCCTAGATAAATACTTATAGTAGTGTGAACTGCTAGTTTTTCTTTTAATGGGACTGCGGACAAACCTATGTTTAATCTGAGGTATATCATTAATAACGAGGCTAGTAAAAGAAGCATTGCTAATAGCGAGAATGAGACATGTTCGTAATGCCATAAAATTATCCAGAGTATGTTTGCTAGACTTGCTAGTATGAACCATCCGCTTATTTTCTCTATATAATTTGTATCTGATTGTTTCTTTACCAAACACATTATCTGGTATATCATGAATATTATCAGAAAAATGTAGATGATGCTCCATATCGAGAATGTTATCCCTGCTGGAACAAACAAATTTGGTATGTTGTCTGATAGCTCCTGTGTTGTTTTACCGTTTAAAGGAAGCACAACCGCTAGGGTGTTAACAATTATTGTTGCTATAACAGCTATACTATTTCCTGCTGCTAACAAAATATGTTTAATGTTTCTTTCCATAATCTCTCTCCCTTAGTTCATTATTTAACAACAGGTTACCTATTAATTATGTTTCTGTTTATAAATGGGGTTAATTAAATGTGCGAGCATTTATATTACAAACAATATAGGGCGTTGTCTTAAAGGATGATGAGGATGTGATAAAGAAATGATTACAAAAACAATCGCATGTCCGAATTGTAAAACCGTTGTCACTGTTCAAGCAAACCCTGGGGAAAGAATTGAATTAGTTTGTCCACGATGCAACACAAAAGGTTTTTTTAGATTCCCAGAAGAACAACCCATAACACAATTAGGTGTTGATGAATATCCTATCAAAGTACAAAACCTTGAGTTCACTTACCCGAAATCAAAAAAGAAGGCGGTGGATGGTATTTCTTTTCAAATAAGAAAGGGTGAGATTTTTGGTTTCCTTGGACCAAATGGTGCTGGTAAAAGTACTACACAGAAAGTAATCATAGGTTTATTAAAAGGTTATAATGGGGATGTTGAGTTGTTTGGTAAGAATTTGAGAAACTGGGGGTCAGATTTATACAATAATATAGGTGTTTGTTTTGAGTTACCAAATCATTATCAGAAATTGACTGCTCTGGAAAACCTGGAACTTTTTTCATCTTTTTACAAAGTGAAAACTGTTGATCCTTATGAGTTGCTGAAAATGGTGGATTTAGATAAAGATGCAAATCAGCGTGTAGGATCATTCTCAAAGGGTATGAGGACGAAACTAAACTTTGTTCGTGCGCTATTAAACAACCCCAGGATGCTTTTCCTTGATGAACCAACAACTGGTCTTGACCCGGTTAGTGCCAGGCAGGTGAAAAACATAATACTCCAAAAAAAGAAGGAGGGTGTATCAATTTTTCTTACAACACATAATATGATAGATGCAGATGAGCTATGTGATAGAGTAGGGTTTATGGTGGATGGCAGGTTATCACTAATTGCAAGCCCTAAAGAACTGAAGTTAAAACACGGGAAAAAACTTGTTAGAGTAGAATACCTAGAAGATGGTAATCTTTTATGTGAAGAGTTTAATCTGGCAAACCTAGGGACAAACAACATGTTCATAAATTTACTAAACAGTGGGCGAGTACAAACAATACATACAGAGGAGGCAACACTCGAGGATGTTTTTATAAAAGTGACGGGAAGGCAGCTTAAATGAACCAGCTACTAACAATGCTTAAATGGGAGTTTGTACTGGGTCATAGATACAAAATAATCTATATAGCGATGTTAGGTGCGATCTTATACTACATAGCACTAGTAGCATTACCAGCATTCAACACAACGTTTTTCTTAACAATGTTTTTATTTTTCGACCCGACATTAATTGGGATCATGTTTGTGGGGGCGCTTGTACTATTTGAAAAAAATGAGAACACGATACAAGCACTTATTGTGACACCGATGCAGACTAGGAACTATTTCCTCGCAAAAATAATATCATTAACAATACTCTCCATAGTAGCTGCTCTTCTTTTCCTGTATTTAGCGCATGGTTTTGAATTCAACTATTTCTACATGTTAACAGGCATAATATTAACCTCTGTTTTTCTCATACTAGTCGGGTTCATAATGGTTTCAAGATGCCATAGCATAAACGAGTATCTGGTTCTAATGATGATTGCTATGTTAATTTTATTTTTGCCTCCGCTTCTGCACGGGTCAGGTATCTATAAAAACGATATATTCTATATTTTGCCTTCACAAGCATCTATAACATTATTCCAGGGGGTTTTTGGGGAGATATCGATAAATGAAACGATATATGGAGTCGTTTACCTTATATTCTGGATAATACTATGTTACTATATATCAAAAAAAGCTTTCTACAAACACATAGTAATGGAGGGGTAAGTAGATGGTTTTTGTTACTAAACTAATGATAAATGATTTGAAAAACATAGCAAGAGACCGGCTGCTCGTTGTTGGATGTATTGTATCTCCTATAATTTTCATAATATTATGCAGATTGATAATACCATGGATTTCAAAAAACTTGTACCCCCTTGACCCATTCTATCCAGTTCTTTATATGGTGATGGCGATCATGATGCCAATGGTGTTCGGCTTTGTTATATCATTTCTTATCATGGATGAACGTGATGAAAATCTTTTGACAGTTTTACGTGTTATGCCTATATCAAGAACAAGCTACCTGGTTTATAGGTTGTTTTTTATATCTTTTTTATCTTTTATTTTCATCCTGTTTTTCCCTTTACTAACAGGTCTAATTGACATTCCTCTGTTGGATTATCTACCAGTAGCTGTTCTATTTACGCTTTTTACACCACTGATAGCATTAATGATAAACAACCTCGCTAATAACAAGGTACAAGCTTTTGCATTGTTCAAAACAGCTGGTAGCATATTTTTACTACCGCTTTTTGCGTTTTTTGTTGCAGACAACTGGAAATATATCCTTGGTGTGATACCAAATTTCTGGACGTTCATGGCATTGGATAAATTATTAAAAACAGGGAATCAAGACTATTTACATCTAGGAATAGGTTATGCGTTTCACATTATTTTATTGATATTATTAATGTACCAGTTTAACAAAAAATATTGAATATTGTACAAAGTTATTTGCTGCAAAATCATTATTTTAAACTTAAAACTTTTTTTTTAGATGATAATTGCTATTAGTTTTATTTTGAATATAAGTGTTTTACCAGCAAGTGGTGGGTTTAAGTCAACAGTTACTTTGTCTTCTGATACAAGGGTTATTCTTAATGGTATTTGTCTTCCATTATCCATCTTCATTACGAAAATCATACCTGGTTTAATTTCTTGATCAGGTGGGAAACAATCTCTTGGTACTTCTTTAACGAAATCAGGGTTTGGCATACCATATGCTTCTTCTGGTGGTATCTTTATCTCTTTTTCTTCCCCAATGTTCATACCTATTACTGCGTTATCGAATCCTTTGATTAATTGTCCTCCACCAGCAACAAATTCTAGTGGGGCGTTATGTTTTTCTGAGCTATCAAAAATTGTTCCATCCTCTAGCATCCCGGTATATTCTACTTTGACTTTGTCACCTTTTTTTACACATCTCATTTTATAATCTCCTCTGTTACTCTTCTATTTTTTTATTTTAAAAGAACAAAAATCAAATACCCGGTTTTACAAGAAAACCGAGTCTTTCATCCTCATCCTTTTATTTGAACACTATATGTAACTATGATTTAAATAAATTGCCACATTATGTTGACAAAATACAAAAATGGCAAAAGGGGATCCCAGATTTATAAAAACATAAATAAAAAGAGGAAATAACTTTATGGAAAAAGCAACATTTGGAGCAGGATGTTTCTGGGGTGTTGAAGAAGCTTTTAGAAAAATAAAAGGGGTAGAAAAAACTACTGTGGGTTACATGGGTGGTACTCTTAAGAACCCAACTTATGAGGATGTTTGCACAGATAAAACAGGTCATGCTGAGGTAGTACAAATTGAATTTGATCCAAAAAAAGTTTCATACGAAGAATTACTAGAAATTTTTTGGAGTATACATGATCCAACACAGCTAAACAGACAGGGACCTGATTTTGGTACACAATATAGATCAGTAATATTCTGCCATAATGAAAGACAAAAGAAGATTGCTGAGGCATCAAAAGACAAGTTAGCTAAATCAAAGAAATACTCTAAACCCATAGTCACAGAGATAACACAGGCAGGCGAGTTTTACAAGGCAGAGGAGTATCATCAGAGGTATCTGCAAAAGAAGGGTTTGTCAGGCTGCAGAATACAATAAAAATTATCTTTTTTTGAAATAAAGAGCAGCGGAGTTAATACAGAAACGTTTACCAGTTGGCATTGGTCCATCATCAAATACATGACCTAGATGGCCGCCACATCTTTTGCATAAAACCTCAATTCTATTCATACCAAAACTATGGTCAGGTTTTAACTCTATATTATCGTTTGAAAATGGTTTGGAAAAACTAGGCCAACCACACATAGAGTCAAATTTGAAATCAGACGAATACTTTGTTGCCGCAACCCGCGCAAACATAAACCCCTTCTTCTTTGTTGTATAACAATTCGCCTGTGAAAGGTGGTTCGGTTGCTTTTTCCATGAGTATTTTAAACTCTTTTTCCGTTAGGATTTCTTTCCATTCTTTTTCTGATTTAGTAATTTGTTTTTTAGCCATTTTTTTCCTTCGGGTTTATAAATAAAACGGCTTAACTATATAAACATGGTACTCTTTTTTGATAACTGGAGAGGTAAACATGGAAAGACAATACGTTGTGTGGTGGCACAACTACGTTTATGATATTAGTAGAGATGCTACCACTATAGATGAGATATATGAGAGCGTATCAAATACGCTTAAAGAGATAAAAAAACTTAAGATTTTGGAAAAACAGGGTAAAATAAAAGTAAAGCACTACAAAACATTAAACCCACTTTACATTGAGGTATTAGATAAATCTGCTGAGAAGGAATTGCAGGCGAACCCGATAGTTGATGTTTTAGAGAAGTAAGATAATATAAATCTTTCAGATATATTCTTTGTTGAACAAGAGATTAGAACTAGGCTGTTGAAAAATAATAGAGTGATAAGAGCCTATAAGAGATTCTATTAAAAATATCACCTTTTAGAAGTGTATTATCAATCAAGATCGGAAGCATCACTCATCAAATTAAGAGATGCAGAAAAACGATAATGAACTCAGAGTATGTATTTGTCTAAACAAACATCTTTTACTACTAGAAAATGTTGACAATGTCACTTTATTTTACAAGATTTTTAAAACTTAATTAAATCTATTTTTTAAGATTAAATCATTGTAAAAACCTGTTTTTTTGGTATCTTATAGGATTTTTGTTCTATAAAATTTATATTTTGTTCTATAAAATTTATATATAAATAATTCTATATAATATAATAAGAGAAGGTGAAAAGAAATGAAAAAAATAATTTTTGGTTATATATTGGAGCTGGTAATTATACTATCTCTGCCATGTGTTTCAAGTATACAAATACAAAAAGAAAAAAATAATAAAGTAAAAACAACAGAGCCGCCAGAAATGACTTGGATTCATATGAGGTTTATAAATAGTAAAACAAATAATTTAATAGAAACAGGATGGACATGGGTTACCTCGAGAACTTCTAAATGGTGGTCGTTAATTCCTGATGTAGGAGGATTTAACAAGGGGGAGACGGAAGTAGGTTGGGAATGACAGGGTGAAAGTTATAAAATATATTTTAGAGCATTTCATTTTGGATATTATCCATCAAAAATGATTGTTGTAGAAGTAACAGAACCTAACGTAACAATATATGTTGATTTCTATCTGAGACCATGGTTTTTGTAGTTGCCAAAATGCATGCCTGCACTACTAGTCAAAATAGACTGGTGGCATTCCTGACTAACTGCAGCTAGCCCGACATGGTTACATCCCAGGTTTTAGGGCGATTCTATCTTTAAAATTACAATTATTGAATGATATGAAAATGGTACTTGGAAATTATTTGTTGATGAAGGATATACCGCTCCTAAAGTGTGGTATATGCCAACAAAGAGATATCATCAGGAGGATCAACAATAATTAACTTCGTGGTACCATCAGCGATAATAAAAAAATAGGCAGCTATCTTATCATAATGTTTTTCTGAAATCTATATTTTGTGTTATAGGTGAGATTTTTGATAATAGTTTGTAATGTCTGGATTATGGTTTAGACGTTATAGGGCATTTTCTAATTTTAGGATTGTATTAATTATTAGAATGATATATAAAATATAAATTTTATATAATTAAATGAAAATATATTTATACTTGTAAATAAAGATATAACCTTATGAAAAAAAGTATTATAGTAGTGCTTTCAGTTTTTTTTCTACTTGCAGTACTTTTTATCAGAACCGTGAATGCAGATGATAAAATAGATTTTATTTTACCTGAATGGGGGGGCGGAATGGTTCATAGTAATCCTCATTTGTCAGATTATGTTTGTTTGCCTGTACCAAAAAACAATGTGAAGATACTATGGCATTGCACTGGTTTAATAGGAGAAAAAACTGGTTCATTAGGAAATGGTATATCTGGAAATGGGGAAATTGCTGCTTGTACTTTTGCTGGGAAAAAAGATACTCTTGTTATTTATGATTATGATGGGAATCGAATATGGTCATCTGGTGATTTATTGAATTTTTGGACTGTTTCATCTGCGCCTATGGTTGATGTTCATGGTCGGGTTATCATATGTGATAATCGTATTGTTACTATGATTGATATTTTTGATTATGATGTTGATGGTAAGATTGTTGAATGGGTTTCAGAGTTGCCTTATGGTGGGCTTCCTTGGAGTCCGGTTATTACTGAGGATGGTACAATAATTATTGCAACAATGGGAGGGCCTCTTTATGCATTTAATTCTAGTGATGGTTCGCTTATAGCCTATAGATATCTTGGGGAAAATGAGAGGGTTCGTTTTTTAGATCGTCTGTTAAGGGTTGATGGTAAGGGTTTTTTTTCAACTATAAATACGCCTTGTGTGAATGGGAACAGGGTGTATATTTCGACTCATTATGAAGGACCAAAAGGTATGCCTACTTTACTTCGTCATGCTAGGTTATACGCAATTGATGTTGATCCTGATAACCAGAATATTGATGAACGATTATCTGTGGCTTGGTATTTTGAGTTCGGTGGTCCAAGCCAGGCAAGCCCTACGTTGATTAATGATACTATATATTTTGATGGTTATAGGTCAAATCCGAGTTTACGTATGGATCCCCACGTATTTGCGGTAACTGACAAAGGTGATCACTGGGAAGAAAAATGGAGGGTGCCATATCCTCGTACAACCTTAGCATCCTTTACATATGACCCAAGAGGAGGTTTCTGGTATGTGGATCAATTTGGTGGAATGTTGACTCGTTTTTCTACAGAAGATGGAAGTATTTTAGAGAGGATTGTTATAGATGATATTGTTCAAGAAAAAGGATTTCATCTACCTTCTTCGGTTATGACTATGTGTGGGAATGATACAAACCCTGTTTTGATTGTTTCAGCGACTGCTTTAAGACCAATAAAAGCTAATAGTTATGTTATTGCTATTGATTTAGCAGCAAATAACTCGTTATTATGGAAGGTTAAACTTTTTGAGGGACCATTGCGATCAATTAATCTTGCATTTGGTGAATACACGATTTTGATGAAAAACGGTGAGCCACGGGTTGTTTTTGGTAGTTTCGGTGATGGTGTATGGGCAATTGGGTCTGTAGATTCTGACAATTGATTTTTGATCAAATTTTTTTTGGTAAAAATATATTTTTAGTGTGAGTGAGTTCTTTATAAAATTTCTAGTAATTATTATGGTTTATAGTCTTGTATTTTCCAAAAGAATGATGGTATTTTCTTTGGAATGGTCTTTTGTTGTGTCTGTAGTCTTTTCTGGAGAATGAGACGTTTTTGTAATCTGGGATTTTTGCTCTTTCTATTTTTAGGTCGTTGTTGCTCTGCACTCGTCTGAAGTTGTCATGGTCAGGTTGTGTTAGTAACGTTATTGTTTTTCCGTTTGCCCCTGCGCGTGCTGTTCTACCTATTCTGTGTATATATTGTGTTGCTGTTTTTGGTACATCATAGTGGTAGATGTGTGTTACGTTTTTTATATCCAATCCTCTGGCTGCTACATCTGTTGCTACTAGGACATCTGTTTGTTGGTTTTTTAAAGAGTTGAGTGATTGTGATCTTTTGTTTTGGCTCATCCCACCATGTATTGCTGAGGCATGGATGCCATGGTATCTTAGGTTCTTTGCGACGATATCTGATTCTCGTCTTGTAGCGCAGAATACTATTGCTAGTCCTTCTTTGTTGTTTTTAAGTAGATGCACAAGGATGGAGAATTTGTTGTTTTGTGGGTATATGTCGTAATAGATTTGTTCTAGTTTACTCTCATCCACATACGATTGTGTTTGTAAAACCAGGGGGTTGTTCATGTGTTTGTGGATAAACCTGTCAACATCTGATAATAGTGTTGCGCTGAACATCAATGTTTGTCTGTTTTTTGGTACTTGCTTTATTATCTGCTCGACGTCCTCTATAAAACCCATCTCTAGCATTTTATCGAATTCATCAAGCACTAGGAATCTTACTTTACTTAAACCCATGGTTTTTCTGCGTAGATGATCAAGCATTCTACCAGGTGTACCAATTACTATGTCTGATGTTCTTAGTTCCATTATCTGTGGCTCTATTCCTACACCACCATACACGCTAGTTGTTTTTATTCCAAGGTTTTTTCCATATTCTGCAAATACCTCGCTTACTTGTACACATAGTTCCCTTGTTGGTGTTAGAACAACTGTTTGTAGTCCCGCACCTGGAATAATTTTATCCAATATCGGTAGACAAAAAGCCAGTGTTTTCCCTGATCCTGTTTCTGATTGCCCTATCACGTCTCTACCTTTTATTATCTCTGGTAAACATTTTTCTTGGATCGCAGTTAATTCTTCGAATCCTCGTCTATGTATTGTTTCTATAAGTTTTTTGTTTATGTTTATTTCTTCAAATTTCATTTTCTTTTCACCTATTTATAAAAAAATTTTTTTTTATGTTAATTTAACATTAAAATGAATACATACAGTTTTTACAATTTCTTTCTACTTCTTTACCAAGCTCGGTTTTAAATTCATCGCATATACCGTTTTCAAAAACAGGCAGCGATAACTTACTACATCTGGTAACTTTTCTATTGGAAATTTTAATTATATTGGATGATTTTTTGTTTCTTCTTCGATTCATTTTTTTTTAGCCTCATTTTGCTTATTTTTTTTTTACTTCTGATAAAAAAACAAAAACAGTTAAATTCTATAAAACCAGAATAACAGATTTTTAGAATCCTGATATTTTATTATTTTATCGTAAGTACCAAGGTCTCCGTTGTTTATATAGTTTTGTATTCATAAATTTTAGACAAATTTGTGGTACTACTATCATGTTTAGTGAAAGGAATCTGGTGGAAAAACTATAGATTCATTTTTGCGTTTGTACACTTTTACCCTGTTGATACTATTAATGTATAGAATAACGCAGAACTCTATGAGAAAACTTAAATTCACCAACCCATAAAAAGTTTCCATCAAACCAAACCCCACCTGGGAAAAATAACCCATCTTTTGTAAACTTGGGTTGCAGAGTACATTCAAAAGAGTTTTGACCAATCACAATATCAGGAATGTCGCTTCCTGAGGATGGTATATTATTCCAAATAAGAACTCTATTAAAATTGGTATCAGCAACAAATAAATGGTTACCATCGATGAAAACATCTTGTGGTAGATTAAAATGTATACCTGGTTCTGATAAAACTTCAATATAATCTGGTGTGTCATTGAGTATGGTTTGAATGTCTATGATTATGATAGTATTTGTAGTACCACTGTAAACACAAGCAAGTTTTTCACCATTGCTGCTAATTTTACCAATATCAGAATCCATTTTGATTTCTTTCACAGGGTTTTGGTTCCAATCAAAAGGTTTGTTCCAAACATACAATTTACCATTAACTGTGATGTAGGCGTATTTGTCATCAAAAGTGATTCCCTTGCCTTCATTAATATCAATACTTCCTAGTTTTTTTATTTAAAAGTATTAATGGTTGTTCACCATTTAACAAACTAGAGCAGTTCCAAACCGCAAAAACCCCTGGGCATATCCTCCTCTGCCTATCACAAAAAATTTATCATCATAAACAGCCCCGCTTATCGGTTCAAATTCAAGATCATAAACAATATCAGGAAGAGCCCCACTTTCATCAGGTATGTTTTTCCACACCTCGATTCTCTTTGTGTAACCACACAACACAATAAGACTATCTTTGTATCTGATTGGAGCAGGGTTGTCCATAAAGTAATACTTTTTTGTAAGTGGATTAATATTTGAATCAGATCCTATAACAAAATCAGGTTCACGATCCTCTGGTTTGCCAAAATATCCAACAATTCTTCCACTATTGTACAACGAAAAATAACAAACATCTTTAAAAGCGGTTTTTATGTATGTCATCCCAGATCCATCACCAGATTCAAAAGAAACATTGTTAAACTTCTTAACATTTTGTGAGCGAGAAATCCCCAGACTTTAGCATGGGGGTGAATCACGCTATTTTTCTTCTAACAAACATTTTTACTTCTGGGCAGGCGCACCCGCCAGAGGCGGATGCCATAGAACACCTGCCCAGGGCGTGAAAAAAATTTTATGGATTTAGTTAGCGGTAGCCATAGCGTTGGCCAGAATTTG
>JARYMC010000040.1 GCA_029907305.1 Candidatus Thermoplasmatota archaeon | reverse complement strand
TCCGTGATCACAGACTCCAGCAAACCAGTTTGGACTCCTATACATCGACTACTAACCATGCGTCATAGGAAGCTCCGTCATTTATGGCGGAGAGGATGTCACATAATTTTTTATATATAAATAATATTATAAGTTATTAATTTTTGACTCATACGTCAGTTTTTTTGTAGCAAGAAATAAACTTCATGATTTTTATGGTAGACCCAAACTGTTTAGATGCCAGATTAAGATGTATTTTAGAACTATAATAATTCGCAGATGAAACCTCTAATTTCACACAATCATCAAGCCAAATATCATCACTTAAAACACTGATATTCCTGTAATGAACATCTTCTTTACAGTCATCGGTTTGAACATAAAGTGTTGGGTACTGACTACAATTCAATGGCATTTCCGTATACTCGTTTAAATCATGATCATAGACTCTAGATCTATGTGTATGACCTGCTAAAACAACTTCAACATTATATGTTTCGCACAACTCAACAAATTCTTCTCTGTTGTTGATAAATAAGTCATTTTTTTTGCCTACCGCTGGATGATGCATTAAAATGATTTTATGTGTAGACTGACAGTTACTAAGTTCTTTTTGCAGCCAGTTTATGTCGCAGTCAGAAAGCCCTTCACCATGCCAATCAAACAAAATAGAAATATTAGAATAATAGTTTGGACCTGTATCCATAAAAAATAAACTAGTATCACCATATGTAACAACGTATCTATCCTCATCTTGAATGTGATTTTTATCTATGTATTTATGGTAATTTTTTAGATTACGGTTAAAACAATAATCGTGATTGCCTGGCGTTGTATAGACAGGAATTGAAAAATTCACATCAGCATACAACTGCCCATCTTTCTTATATAAACAGCTTATAAATGCCTGACAATTGAGAGCACCAGATATCCCACTTCCACCCCACTCAGTTAAATCACCAGTTATTACAATAAAAGCTGGTTTAACACTAAAAGAACAAACATAATCTAAAACACCTTTAAATCTCTTAACTGATTTCTCATTAAAATCGAATTTTTTGTTCAAAACATGCGTGTCTGTTATGTGAACAAAATAAAAATCATCTTCAACCTTAATGGTTTCTGTTTTTTCTGAAATCAAATTACCGTTTTCACTATAGATAGGGTTTTTGCCAGACAAACCTCCAAAAGCTAAACTGCTAGTAAACAGAACAAAAAACATCAACAAAGCAATGATCTGTAACCTCTTCATAGAAACATCACATATACATTCTGTTGTTTATATGTTTCTAACTTTAATGCTTAAATGTGAACTTCTCACCAGTTAACCGCTCATAAGCCTCAATATATTTCTTCTGAGTCTCAAGTATAACATTCTTCGGTAAATGAGGGGGCGTAGAATCCCTATCCCAACCAGTACTAATAAGATAATCACGTACATACTGTTTATCAAAACTAGGCTGACTTCTACCAGGCTCATATTTATCAGCAGGCCAGAAACGAGAAGAATCAGGTGTTAACAACTCATCAACAATAGCAATACGGCCATCAATCATGCCGAACTCAAACTTTGTATCAGCAATAATAATACCTTTTTCACGAGCATAGCTGGATGCTCTCTCGTAAATATCTACAGACAACCTCTTTATTTCCTCAGCAACATCATCACCCACTAGTTTTTTCATCTCATCAAAAGAAATATTGATATCATGACCACTTTTAGCCTTTGTAGAAGGAGTAAACAAAGGGCTGCTAAACTTGTCAGATTCCATAAGACCACCAGGTAATTTTATGCCACAAACAGTACCATCTTTTTTGTACGACTCCCAAGCAGAACCAGAAATATAACCACGCACTATACACTCAACAGGAAAAACCTCAGCCTTTTTAACCAACATACTTCTACCATACAACAAATCATTATACTCTCTAACATCACATGGGAAATCAGAGATATCAGCAGAAATAAGATGACTAGGAATTATATCCCCAAAAAAATCAAACCAGAAACGAGAAATCTGCGTGAGACAAACACCCTTAAATGGTATCGGATCAGGTAAAACATGATCAAAAGCAGATATACGATCGGTCACAACTAGTAGAAGGTTATCGTTGCATTCATAAACATCCCTAACCTTGCCTTTTTTAAAAACCTTAAGTGGTAACTTGGTGTCAGTAACAACTTTCATACGTTTTTCTCCCCAAAATTTTTTTTATAGTATCTTTGCTCCCTTTTTAACAGTTCTGTCTGAAACAACCTTACCTTTTTCACTCATTAGATTCTTACCATGATAGGTTGCTTCCTGGTTATCCCCAATTACCATTTCAACTTTTTTGAAATCCTCAAACTCTAGAGTACTAACTGGTTCATGCGGTATACCTTCAACAGTTATCCTTGAACCAGGATTTGCATCACCAGGGTTCAACAACGAAACCACTTTATCTGTATCCTCAGCAGCTAGAAGCATACCTTTAGATTCAACACCACGTATCTTCGCGGGTTTAAGGTTAGCAACAACCACGATAGATTTACCCTTGATTTCATCATGTTTATAGTAAGGTTTCATACCAGCTACAATAACACGTTTACCAAATGCACCGAGATCAACCTGTAACAAATACAAAGTATCTGCCTGCGGGTGATCCTTAACATCAACAACCTTTGCAACACGTAAATCAAGCTTTGAAAACGGATCGGTACCAACCATAAAATCATCCAACACTAGTTTCTTAAATAACGGTTTTGGTTTTTCAATAGGACTACCAACATTTATTTCATTCAAAGCAGAATCCCAACTAACTATATGTACAGATTCTTTATTACCAAGCATCCTCCATATCTCATCAGATGAAAAAGGTAGATACGGTGCCATAAAAACAGCCAACGCCTGCACAATCCTCAAACAAACATGTAACACAGTGCCGCAACGCTCCCTGTCTGATTTTATGAGCTCCCAGGGTTTATTCTGATTAAAATAAACATTACCGAACTGGGCAAGATTCATAGCTGATCTAAGACCTTTTTTGAAGCTGCAACCGTCTATTGATTCACCCACTTCTTTATAGGTTTCCTCAATTTTTTTAATCGCCTTTTCATCTAAATCATTTAACTTACCTTTTTCAGGGATTTTACCAAAAGCATTATGCGTAAACGTAACAACCCTATGAACAAAATTACCATATGTCCCAACAAGCTCATCATTGTTTTTTGCCACAAAATCATCCCATAACCAGTTCGTATCCTTATTCTCAGGCATATTAATAGACAAATAATATCTGATTACATCTGCATCGAAACGTTGCAGAATCTCAGGAACCCAGATACCAACACCCCTACTTTTAGAAAACTGTTCACCCTTCAACATGAGGTACTCGTTAGCAGGAAGATCATAGGGGAGATTCAAAGATTCATCGTAACCCATAAGGATACATGGCCAGATAATTGAATGAAACGGGATGTTGTCTTTTGCTAAAAAATAATAATGTTTCGCCTTCGGGTTTTTCCACCACTCCTCCCACTTTGCAGGTTTATAATGTTTCTTGGACCATTCTTTACTCGCTGAAAGATAACCAATAACAGCATCAAACCAAACATAGATCCTCTTGTTTTCGAAACCAAAAACCGGAACACGAACACCCCAATTAATATCTCTAGTTATAGCACGATCCTTTAAACCATTCTGCAACCAGTTATTAGTAAACTTTAACACGTTTGACTTCCAATAATTTTTATCCTTAATCCAGTCTAACAACTTCTTCTCAAATGCACTCAGAGCAAAAAAAAGGTGTTCGGTTTTTTGAACAACTGGTGTTCCACCACAAATTTTACATCGAACATTTTTCAACTCAAAGGTATCTAATAGTTTCCCACAGTTATCGCATTGATCACCACGTGCCGTATCATAAGAACAATGAGGACATGTCCCCTCAACATAGCGATCAGGTAAAAAACGTTCACAGTTTTTGCAATAAAAAGCATCAACACTTTTTTTGTAAATATATTTTTTTTGATACAACTCTAAAAAGATTTCTTGTACGGTTTTCTCATGGTTCTCTGTAGTGGTACGAGTAAACAAATCAAAGGATATACCGAGCTGTTTCATGTTTGTTGCGTGTTCCGCGTGGTAGCGATCAACAATTGCTTTGGGTGTAGTCTTCTCGTTCTCAGCAGTGATAGTTATAGGTGTACCATGCTCGTCACTACCAGAAACCATTAAAACGTCTCTACCAACCATTCTGTTGTAGCGTGCGAATATATCAGCTGGTAGATAACAACCAGCTATATGTCCAAGATGAAGCGACCCGTTTGCATATGGCCATGCCACCCCAATGTATATCTTCTCTTTCATTTCTAAAACCAACTCTTATGTGAATTTATGTGAATATAGGCATAACATTTAAATATGGCGCAAGCCTAATATATTGTTGCAATAACAAATTAATAAATTTAAAAGAAAAATAGCACAAAATTTGAATGTGTTAATCAAAATTAAGGATTAATTCATTTACCCGCATGATATGGATCATCTAAATGATTGGAATCAAAAAATGCAATAATTAGGATTTACACCTAAATTTGCTACAAAGCGGATGAAGGTGCTATTTTTCAAAAAGGATGATATGAAGATAATATGAAATTGAGGTGAAAAAATTATGGTTATAGATCCAGCAACAACAAAATACTTGATTAAGGCTCGTATAAAAGCAGAAGGCATAATAGAAAAATCAGATGTAGTCGGAGCTATATTTGGGCAAACTGAAGGACTTTTAGGCGACGAATTAGACTTAAGAGAATTACAAAGATCAGCAAGAGTAGGGAGAATAGAGGTAGAACTCGACTCTAAAAATGGTAAAAGCGAAGGAGTCATAACACTACCCACATCACTTGACAAAGTAGAAACAGTCATACTCGCAGCAGCATTTGAGAGCATAGACCGGGTAGGGCCGTGCAAAGCAACAATAACCACCGAGGAAGTAGAGGATGTAAGAGTAGTAAGAAGAAAAAAGGTTATCGAAAGAGCAAAAGAAATACTAAACAAGGTGATAGAAGAAAGCAAAATAGAAGGAGAAAGCATAACAGATAATGTTAGACAAGCGGTACAAGTTGAAGAGATAATACACTATGGACCAGACCACTGCCCAGCAGGACCAAATGTTGACAAAAGTGATTCAATAATTGTTGTAGAGGGCAGACGTGATGTACTCAATCTGCTGAAATATGGTATTAAAAACGTTATAGCAGTCGGAGGAACAAACATACCAAAAACAGTTATAGATTTAACCAAAGAGAGAGTAACAACAGCCTTTGTAGATGGAGATAGAGGCGGCGAACTAATACTAAAAGAATTACTGCAAACAGCTGACATAGACTTTGTAGCAAGAGCACCACAAACAAGAGAAGTAGAAGAAATACCACAGAAACTTATAACGAAAGCATTGAAAAACAAGATACCAGCTGAGCAATATGCTGAGATGTATGACATAAAATACGAAAAAGATAAAGAAAGCAAAGACAGAAAAGAAATTATGATCCGAGAGATGGTTGAGAAAGAAAAAGAAGAAGAAAAAACTATGAGACAAAAAACAGAGGAAATAGTAGAAGAAGAAAAACCAAAAATTATAACAGAGGAACAGAAAAAATATGGTGCGGTACTAGAAGAAATAGCAGGTTCTTTAAAAGCAGTGTTATTTGATAAAAACAACAAAGAAATCAAAAAAATACCTGTTAGGGAGTTAACAGACGCGTTGAAAAAAAGCGACAACATAGCCGTGGTTATATTCGATGGTATAATAACACAGAGGCTACTAGATATAGCTGACAGTAAGAACGTTAAAGAAATAATTGGTATGAAGAGGGGCAATGTAGTGAAAATGCCTACATCAGTTAGAGTATTGACAAAAAAAGATCTGGAATAACAACCCCCTCATCTTTTTTTTTTAAATTTTCCCCATGTCAACAACGATGCTGTAGTTGTTGATCTCAAAAACAAGTTATAAAAAGCTGATGGAAAATAATAAAAAGCCTTTGTATTATTTAGTTATAATTTACTGTTTGAGGAATTGGACGGGTATTATAATGCAGAAAGATGAATTAATACAACTCCACACTTTCTTGCTACAATTGAAAACACATCTTGAATGCATGGTTAAGAACAATGGGGGGGAGGAGTTTGCGTACTATCAAAAACTGAATGTTACACCATATCAGGTATACAAGTCTAAACGGGAACATAAACTTGCGGTTTTTGCTCTTAGTAAAGGTATAGCTGATCTTCTGTCAAATAACAATCACCCTGGTTTAGAGAAGATTTCTAATAGACTTGATCAGATGGCAACAAGGTTCATGACAAACAAAGAAAAAGAAGAATTGAAACGAAGTTAGATGATCTTTGTCATGAGGTAAGCGTTTTCCCCGTTTTGATAAAAATTTTTTATTGTGTCAACTATTCTAAAACCATGTTTCTGATAGAACTGTATTGCTTTTTTGTTATCGGTTCTAACTTCTAGTTCGATGTATTTAACATTGTGTTTAACAAGTTCGCTAAGTAGGTTTTTTAATAGAGTGGTACCTATGTTTTGTCTCCTGTTTTTTTCTTCTACTGATAGCATTAGTATGCGTCCTTTTTCTTCACCTGTTTTTACTCCTATGATAAACCCGATTATTTTGTTTAATTTCTCTGCTACCCATATTCCATCTGGGAATGTTTCGTAGAAATAGTTGAATATGCTTGGGTTGTAGTTTTCCGTTAGTGTCTCGGATGCTAGTTTTACTATTGAAAACATGTCATCTGGTTGAAATTTTCTGATTGTTAACACAAAAAAACTGACAAGATTGTAGGGTATAAATTGTTAGCGGTATATTTAATAAGCTTAGGTTAATTCATAGTCGCTATGAGGCTTTGTTTATGGGGATTGATGATATTGTTGTAACAAGGGTTATATTCGACCGTTTCTCAAAAGAGTTTAAGGATTGCTTCGAGGTTGATGTTGCTATTGCTGGTGCTGGTCCTGCTGGTTTAACTGCTGCTAGATATTTGGCTAAAGCTGGTAAAAAGGTTGTAGTTTTTGAGCGTAAACTTTCTGTTGGTGGTGGTATGTGGGGTGGTGGTATGACGTTTCCAGTTATTGTTGTTCAAGGGGAATCTAAACACATTCTTGAGGAAGCAAAAATAAAAATAAAGGATGAGAAAGATGGGTATTATAGTGCTGATTCTATAGAGGCAATCACAAAGCTTTGTTCGTCTGCAATTGATGCTGGTGCCAGAGTTTTCAACGCGATTTCTGTTGAGGATGTACTAATTGATAAAAAAAGGGTGAATGGTTTTGTAATAAATTGGAGCCCTGTTGGAATGGCTGGTCTGCATGTTGATCCGCTGTCTATACGTGCAAAATACTGTATTGATGCAACAGGTCATGCTGCTGAGGTTTGTAGAATTGTGATGAGAAAGGTTGGCAGGCTTAATACACCTAGTGGAAAAATTGAGGAAGAAAAATCTATGTGTGCAGAGATTGGTGAGAAAACAGTTGTTGAAAATACTAAAGAGGTTTATCCTGGTCTGTTTGTTGCTGGTATGGGTGCTAATGCTGTTTATGGTGCACCACGTATGGGACCGATATTTGGTGGTATGCTTTTGTCTGGTAAAAAAGCTGCTGAACTTATTTTGAAAAAACTATAATATTCTTTTTACACGAGATACATAGAAAAAACATAGATTAGTAAAACAACGATTGGTACGCAAACGATAGTCGTCCAAGTAACAGAATGTGCAGTTGTTTTTTTGTCGATGCCGTATGGTACTAAAAACATGTTTGTACTGGTAATTGGTAGAATTGAGTTTATAACTATAACCACAAACCATTCATTTGGGATAATATCTAAGCATAGCATGGGGCTAAAAATCAGAACAACTATAATTGGTGTGATAACAACTGTAAGGAAAAATATATTTCTCACCCACGCCCAATGGTTCTCAGATGTATATTTTTCAAGTCCAAATAGTTTTTTGAGTTCATCTTTTTTTAAATCACGTATGTGGATGCCTGAGCCAACATAGTATAATGCAGCAGGTATTGTCAGAGATGTAAAAAAATCAAATATTGTACTGGCTGAATACCCAAAACTCTTTGGTGTAACACCTACCAGAGCATGTAAGGTAATTGCTGCAAAAGCAAAAACCAGAAGATACCATGGGAATATTCTTAGATACCATGGCAACGCATGTACTTTCGAGTAGCCCCCAGTTTTCTTGGTATCCTTTTTATGTAAATGTGAAAGGATATACGGGATAATAGCAAAAAGAAAGATCGCTCCGATGCTCATATATATTGCAGCAGGGGTTCTCCACGATGAAATAGCTAGCAGGGCACCGCCTACAAAAGCTGAGCTTCTACCTTGGTTTGTTAAAGCAGTTTTTAGAAAATGTTTTTTTTCTTCGTCTTTCAGTTTTAATTTATCTGCTTTGTACCTTGAATAGAGATATGCTATAGCATACGTCATGGATAAAACTATGAAGCAGATGCCTGTGAATATAATTTCGTTTTCGTGAAAATCCACGCCTAAAAATATTTTAAACAAAAGTAGTGGGACGAAAAAGTAGAGCAGTATAAGCCCTATCTTTTTCATAATCTTATTTATTTTTTCTTCTTCAAAAAAATGCGAAAGTAACAGTGTTACAATAAAACCTACCAGTATCCATGGTAGAGTCCAGAGACCTTTTATGTAGGGTAGTATTGACTCCAGTACCTCGATCATAATCTTATATAATCCTCATAAAAAAATAATTTTTTTATCTTTCAATAACACGCTTAGCTTTCCCAGTGCTCCTTGGTAATGTCTTTGGTTGGAGAGTTTTAACTGGTATATTCAAGTTCAAAATACGATAAATTGCAGCCTCAACCTGTTTCTCAAGATCATCTAGATGACCTTCTTTGTATCTCTCCTCAGTGGGTTCTATCTCCACAGATAAAGAGGTGATATCTCCTTTTTTGGTTTTAACAATTTGATAATTATCACTTATGCCAGAGACTTGCATAATTGCCGCCTCAATTTGTGATGGGAAAACAATAACGCCTTTGACCTTCATCATATCATCGCTACGGCCCTTTATACGTGACTGTATTGGTAAAGTACGTCCGCATTCGCATTCTTCATCGCTTATAGATGCGAGATCTCTTGTACGGAAACGTAAAACAGGAAAAGCCTCTTTTGTAAGAGTTGTAAAAACAAGTTCCCCCTCTTCATCAAACCCCTTTGTTTCACCAGTATCCGGGTTAATTATCTCCGGAAGAAAATGGTCTGCGTTTATATGAAGTTTCTTATACTTGCATTCAGAGACAACACCTGGGCCTATAAGCTCAGTTAAACCATAGTGCTCATGTGCAACAATACCCCAACGTTTCTCAATATTGTTTCTCATTTCATCACTCCATGCCTCAGCACCAAAAAGACCTATGCGAAGCTTGAAATCCTTAGAAGGATTCAAACCGTTTTCCTCAGCAACCTCAGCTATATGCAAAGAATAAGATGGAGTGCAGGCAATAGCAGTGGTACCAAAATCCTTCATCACATCAATCTGTCTCTCTGTGTTACCAGAGCTGATTGTTATAACCATGGCACCAATTTTTTGTGCACCCTTTTCAAAACCATGTGCACCTGTGAAAAGACCATAGCCATATGCGTTTTGCATGATGTCATATTTTCTAAGTCCATTTGCCCAGATCGACCTAGCCATCATTTCAGCCCAAATCTCAACATCATTTCTTGTATACGGCCCAACCACTGGTTTCCCTGTAGTACCTGAAGACGCATGAACCTCTATTATATCATCAAGTGGAGTGCAGAGTAAACCAAATGGGTAATAATGTCTTAGATCCTGTTTTGTGAGAAAAGGAAGTTTTTCTAAATCCTGCAAAGTTTTAATATCATCAGGTTTAACATGAGCTTTTTTTAGATTATTATGATAAAAC
This sequence comes from Candidatus Thermoplasmatota archaeon, assembly GCA_029907305.1. Taxonomy (NCBI): domain Archaea; kingdom Methanobacteriati; phylum Thermoplasmatota; species Thermoplasmatota archaeon. The sequence goes on along the minus strand of JARYMC010000040.1, from coordinate 2,554 downwards.
TCGTTATTTTTGTAAACATAGTAGACCAATTTTTTTAATCGTTTTAATTGAAGTTTTTTTAATTCCTTTAGCGGTTTTGTTTCTATTTTTGGGTCCCAGAACTCTTTTTCCATAGAAACCTCCCTTTTTGTGGCTTGAATAAACTATTTAGTTATAATGATTTTGAAAAAAAATTAAGAAAGATATAAATTATACTATCTGTTTTCTCTGCTCAGTACCATGAAATAATATCTTTGTTTATTTGGGGAGGAAGATAAGATATGGGTTTGATACTTGGAATGGATATCTGGGTGTTTGCAGCTTGGATTTTAACTATATTTTCTGCAATTTTTTGTGTAATTTATGGAATTTATCATGAATTTTTAAAAAAACCATTAAAAAATAATAAAACTGATAATAAAAAAGAAAACATTGTTGAGCAGGAGGAAAAATAATGGATATTATTTTATTCATAATATTCATGGGTATTTTTGCAGCTGTATTTACTTATCTTGGATATCTGGGTTACAAAAAAACGAAAACAAAAGAAGATTATTATGTTGCTGGTAGAAAGATGGGCCCAGTTATTATTGCATTTTCATATGGTGCGACATTTATCAGTGCTGTTGCCTTAATTGGTTTTTCTGGGATGGCTTCAATATACGGTTTTTCACTTCTTTGGCTTGCATTTTTAAATATTTTTGTAGGTATAATAATCGCTTTTATTTTTTATGGTTTTAGAACAAGAAAAATGGGTCTTTCTTTAAATGCTATGACACTTCCAGAGTTACTAGGTAATAGATTCAATTCAAAAAAACTACAAGCTACATCAGGTTTAATTATTGCAATTTTTATTATATTTTATACAACAGCTGTTTTTTTAGCAATTGCATCATTATTTGAAATTACTTTTGGAATTCCATATTGGGTTTGTGTAGTAATTTTCACACTAGTTGTTGGTATTTATTTAATAGTTGGTGGGTTGTATGCTGTTATGTGGACACATGCTATCCAAGGTGTTTTAATGCTTATTGGTATGCTTATTTTAGGTATTAGAATTTATGGAATGCTTGGCGGTATTGGTCCTGCTCATGAGGCTGCTGCTTCAATTACTACTCAACAATTACTTGATATGGGATGGAAAAGCGTACCAGTTGGGTTCACAACATTGACATCAATGCCTGAGCCATTTTCACCTGCTTTTATGTTTCTTTTAACATTAATATTTGGCGTTGGTATTGGTGTTCTTGCTCAACCGCAGCTTATTATAAGATATCTTTCAGCAAAAGATGAAAAATCCTTAAGACAAGCAATACCATATGGTGGTATTTTTATTCTACTAATGACCTTCATTGCATTTTCAATAGGTCCTCTTTGTAATGTTCTAATGATAAACAATGGTTTACAATACCCTGGAACACCAGATAAGGTTGTTCCTTTGATTGTTAACGAATTTTTTCCAACCTGGTTTGTTATACTTTTTCTTTTTGCAATACTATCAGCTGCAATGTCAACAGCTAGTGCATTGTTTCACACAGCAGGAGCATCCATTGGAAGAGATGTTTGTGAAAAAGGTTTTATGAAAGAGTGCTCAGAAAAAAAAGCATTAACAATTACACGTGTTGCAACATTTGGCATAGTAATTGCTACTTTATTACTTTCAATATATCCACCAGATGTTGTTGCTGTTTTAACATCATTCTTTTTTGGACTAATGGCTTGTACTTTTCTTGCACCATATACACTTATGCTTTATTGGAAAAAAACAAGCAGAGCTGGTGCATGGGCAGGAATACTTGGCGGATTCATTTTTACAATGATTTGGTATATCTTTGTTTATTATAAAACAGCTCCATCCTTAATTGGTGGTTCAATAACAAATAATTACATTATAAACATGTTAGATCCAATTTTTATCGGGTTACCACTATCGTTTATTTTGACTTTTGTTTTTAGTATAACAATAAAACAGGATAAAGCAGAAATAGAAACCATGAATAAAGCATTTGAAAGTATTTAATATAAAAAATACATTTTATTTTCTAATGGGGGACAAAATATAATGCATATACTGATTCTTGGTGCTGGAATGATGGGTCGTGCCATTGCTTTTGATTTGTTTCATTATTCAAATTTTGAAGAAATTGTAATTGCTGATAAAAGTAAACAAATACTTGAGTCAACTAAAAAATTTCTGAAACATAAAGAATTTAATTATCAAAAATTAGATATAGAAAAAACAATTACATTAAAAAAATATTTTAAAAAATTTGATTTAGTAGTTTCTGCTGTTCCCTATAAATTTAATTACATTTTAGCAAAAATAGCGGTTGAAACAAAAACTAATTTTATTGATTTAGGAGGAAACAATGATATTGTTAAAAAAGAGCTTAGTTTATTTAAAAAAGCAGTTGATAATGGTGTCACAATAATTCCTGATTGTGGTCTTGCACCTGGTTTAACATCTGTTATTACAAAGGATATTGTTGAACAAATGGATCATGTTGATTATGTTAAATTGAGAGTTGGTGGTTTGCCGCAAAATCCAAAACCTCCTCTTAATTACCAGATAGTT